>NZ_JBHXRU010000099.1:0-23064 GCF_042716255.1 Streptomyces sp. NPDC058662
CGCCGCGACCGCCCCCGCGACGCCGGCGGCGGCCCCCGCGGCCGCCGCCGTACCGGGTGCGACGCCGAGCGCGAGGTCCGCGCCGAAGGCGGTGGCGGCCGCGACGGCGGTGGCCAGCAGCGCCGTCGGGGTGTTGCCGCGCCGGAGGGCCTCGCCGAGCGACTCCTCGCCGGCGGCCGCCTCGTCCAGGGCGTGCACGTAGCTCTCGTACTCCGGCGCGGCGCTCGCGGCGAGCGCGTCCAGAGCCTCCCTGCCGCGCGCCAGAAGTGCCTCCCTGCCGACGGACGAGCCCGCCGCACCGTGCCGCAGCTCCTCGTCCACCGCCCGCACCAGCAGCCGCTCGGCCTCACCGCGATGGCTGTCCCGCATCGGCATCCCCCTCAGAGAGCTCGGGCAACGAGCCCCAAGTGTCCAGCGGGGCACACGCGAGCGTGAGGAATCTGAGCAGGATCAGAGGAAGCGCACCGACCGGCGGCCGCTACGGTTCGAAAACCCCAACTCCCGTTGCGGGGGGCTTATATGACGTCACGGAAGGTGCGCGTACGCACACGGGTCGGCGGCCGTCCGCCCGGTGGGCGCCGCCCGCGAGCCGCGCGGGCCCGGGAAGGCGCACCGGGCGCCGGGATCGCGGAACGCGGAGAGCCGGTGCGGCAGGATGGCCCCATGCCGAACCGCCTCGCGAACGAGACCTCCCCCTACCTCCTCCAGCACGCGGACAATCCCGTCGACTGGTGGCCCTGGTCCCCGGAGGCCTTCGCGGAGGCCCGGGAGCGGGGGGTGCCGGTGCTCCTGAGCGTCGGCTACTCCTCCTGCCACTGGTGCCACGTCATGGCGCACGAGTCCTTCGAGGACGATCAGGCCGCCGCTTTCATGAACGAGCACTTCGTCAACATCAAGGTGGACCGCGAGGAGCGGCCCGACATCGACGCCGTCTACATGGAGGCCGTGCAGGCCGCCACCGGCCAGGGCGGCTGGCCCATGACCGTCTTCCTCACCCCCGAGGCCGAGCCGTTCTACTTCGGCACCTACTTCCCGCCCGAGCCGCGGCACGGCATGCCCTCCTTCACGCAGGTCCTCGACGGCATCCGGACGGCCTGGGTGGGGCGGCCCGAGGAGGTCGCGGAGGTCGCGCAGCGGATCGTACGGGAGCTCTCCGGCCGGCAGTTGGACTACGGGAAGGCCGCCGCGCCCGGGCCGGAGGAGCTGGCGCAGGCGCTGCTCGGGCTGACCCGGGAGTACGACGCCACGCGCGGCGGCTTCGGCGGGGCGCCGAAGTTCCCGCCGTCCATGGTGCTGGAGTTCCTGCTGCGCCACCACGCCCGCACAGGGTCGCAGGGCGCGCTGCAGATGGCCGTCGACACCTGCGAGGCGATGGCCCGCGGCGGGATCTACGACCAGCTCGGCGGCGGCTTCGCCCGGTACTCCGTGGACCGCGAGTGGGTCGTGCCCCACTTCGAGAAGATGCTGTACGACAACGCCCTCCTGTGCCGGGTGTACGCCCACGCGTGGCGGGCGACGGGCTCCGACCTGGCGCGGCGCGTGGCTCTGGAGACGGCCGACTTCATGGTCCGGGAGCTGCGCACGGACCACGGCGGTTTCGCCTCCGCGCTCGACGCGGACAGCGAGGAGCCGGGCACCGGCGCGCACGTCGAGGGGGCGTACTACGCCTGGACCCCGGCCGAGCTGCGGGAGGTGCTCGGGGAGTCCGACGGGGATCTGGCGGCCGCGTACTTCGGAGTGACCGAGGAAGGCACCTTCGAGCACGGGAAGTCGGTGCTCCAGTTGCCCCAGGACGGCCCCGTCGTGGAGGCCGGGCGGATCGCGGGCATCAAGGAGCGGCTGCTCGCGGCGCGGGGCCGCAGGCCCGCGCCCGGGCGGGACGACAAGGTCGTCGCCGCCTGGAACGGGCTGGCGATCGCGGCCCTCGCCGAGTGCGGGGCCTTCTTCGACCGGCCCGACCTGGTGGAGCGGGCGACCGAGGCCGCGGACCTCCTGGTGCGTGTGCACATGGACGGGCGGGCCAGGCTGGCGCGGACCAGCAAGGACGGCCGGGTCGGTGCGAACGCCGGTGTGCTGGAGGACTACGGCGACGTGGCGGAGGGCTTCCTCGCCCTCGCCGCCGTCACGGGGGAGGGGGTCTGGCTGGAGTTCGCCGGCTTCCTCGCCGACCTGGTCCTGGACCGGTTCACCGCCGAGGACGGCTCGCTGTACGACACCGCGCACGACGCCGAGCAGCTGATCAGGCGGCCGCAGGACCCCACCGACACGGCGGCCCCGTCCGGCTGGACGGCCGCCGCCGGCGCCCTGCTCTCGTACGCCGCGCACACCGGCTCGGAGGCCCACCGCACCGCCGCCGAGCGGGCGCTGGGCGTGGTGCACGCGCTCGGTCCGCGCGTCCCGCGCTTCATCGGGCACGGGCTGGCGGTCGCGGAGGCGCTGCTGGACGGGCCGCGGGAGGTCGCCGTCGTCGGCCACCCCGACGACCCGGCGCGGGCGGAGCTCCACCGGACCGCGTTGCTGGGGACGGCTCCCGGGGCGGTGGTGGCGGTCGGCCTGCCGCGCGCGGCGGACGGCAGTGGAGGGGAGTTCCCCCTTCTGGCCGAGCGCACGCTGGTGCACGACGTCCCGACGGCGTATGTGTGTCGACATTTCGTCTGCGCGCGGCCTACGACGGATCCGGTCGAGCTGGGGGAGCAGTTGGGGATGGTTCGTCCCTGAAGTGACCGGAGTACCGACAATTCCGCTTAGTCGTACACCAGTTCAGATACGCGGTTTTTATCCGGGCAGTACCTGACTTTCATCCGGGCTGCCTAACCTCATGTCTTCGGGAGCAACCGAGACGGCGCACTGGGGGGTGCGCCCGAGGGGGAAGCGGAGGCGGCGGGCCGGGGGGCCCGCCGCGAGCCTCCGGGGGGATCAGTGACAGCCGCCTGGGGTTGCGGCACGTCTGTGGGGGACAATTTGTACACCTCTGTGTTCATTTCTGCGACATCGCTCGCACTCTTCTGGATGGCCGCCTTCACCCTCTGGTGGCAGATGCACGCCTGGCGGACACCGGAGACGCTCGCCGCCACCCGCTTCGACCGTCCCGACGGGGGCGGCCGGCTGGCCTTCTCCCTGCTGCTGCCCGCCCGCCACGAGCAGGCGGTCCTGGAGCACACCATCGACCGGCTCCTGGAGTCGACCCACACCGACTACGAGATCATCGTGATCGTCGGCCACGACGACCCCGGGACCGCGGCGGTCGCCGAACGGGCCGCCGCCCGCGCGCCGGGCCTGGTCCGCGTCGTCGTCGACCACCACGAGGCCAAGAACAAGCCCAAGGCCCTCAACACCGCCCTCCCGCACTGCCGGGGCGACATCGTCGGGGTCTTCGACGCCGAGGACCAGGTCCACCCCGAGCTCCTCGCCCACGTCGACCACGCCTTCCGCTCCACGGGAGCCGACGTGGTCCAGGGCGGGGTCCAGCTCATCAACTTCCACTCCAGCTGGTACAGCCTGCGCAACTGCCTGGAGTACTTCTTCTGGTTCCGCTCGCGGCTGCACCTGCACGCCGAGAAGGGCTTCATCCCGCTCGGCGGCAACACCGTCTTCGTGCGCACCGAGGTGCTCCGCGAGGCGGACGGCTGGGACGGGAACTGCCTGGCCGAGGACTGCGACCTGGGCGTGCGGCTGTCGTCGGTCGGCAAGAAGGTGGTGGTCGCGTACGACTCCGACATGGTCACCCGCGAGGAGACGCCCGGCTCGCTGATGAGCCTGCTCAAGCAGCGCACCCGCTGGAACCAGGGCTTCCTGCAGGTGTACCGGAAGAAGGACTGGCGGCAGCTGCCCGGGCGCGGTCAGCGCTGGCTCGCCCGCTACACGCTGATGACGCCGTTCATGCAGGCGGCGTCCGGCGTGATCATCCCGGTCAACTTCGCCGTCGCGGTCTTCCTCGACGTACCGGTCGGCGTCGCGATCATCACCTTCCTGCCCATGATCACGGCGCTGGTGACCTTCGTGTTCGAGATCGTCGGACTGCACGACTTCGGCCGCCAGTACGGGCTGCGCATCCGCTTCGTGCACTACCTCAAGCTCGTCGTCGGGGGCCCCTTCTACCAGGTGATGCTCGCCGGCGCCGCGATCCGCGCCGTCTGGCGCGAGCAGCGCGGGCGCAACGAGTGGGAGCTCACCAGCCACACCGGCGCCCACCTCACGGCCGCGTCCGGCGGGTCCGCCGCATCCGCCGCGCCCGCCGCACCGGGCGGGTCCGCCGCCGCCACGGGGTCCACCGCATCCGCCGCGATCCGAGAGGACAGCCGCCAGTGACCGCCATCCTGCCCACGGCCACTGATCCCCATCCCCGACCCGGTGCCGCGGGGACGGCGACCGCCACCACCGCCACCGCGACCACAGCCACGGCGCCACCCGAGCGTGCCGACCGCCCCGACCGCGACGACCTCCGCGGAGCAGCGGTCCGGCCGCCCGCTCCCGCCCGGCCCCTCGTCCGCTTCCGCTCCTCCCGCCCCGACCTCCTGCTGTGCGGGGCCCTGCTGCTCGTGATCCTCCTCGTCCAGGGCTGGAACATCACCGCCTTCCCCACCCTCAGCGACGACGAGGGCACCTACCTCGCCCAGGCGTGGGCCGTCCAGCAGGGCGACGGCCTGGCCCACTACACGTACTGGTACGACCATCCGCCCCTCGGCTGGATCCAGCTCGCCGGCCTCACCTACCTGCCGTCCCTCGTCGTCCCCGAGTCGATGACCGTCGCGTCCATGCGGTTCGCGATGCTCGCCGTCTCCGCCGCCGCCTCCGTACTGATCTACGTCCTCGCGCGCCGGCTGTGGCTGCCGCGCTGGGCGGCCGGGCTCGCCATGGCGCTCTTCGGGCTGTCCCCGCTGTCCGTCGTGCTCCAGCGTGAGATCTTCCTCGACAACCTCGCCGTGATGTGGATCCTGCTGGCCTTCTGCCTCGCCGCGTCACCCAGCCGCCACCTGTGGCACCACTTCGGCTCCGGGCTGGCGGCCGCCACCGCCGTGCTCACGAAGGAGACGATGCTCGTGGTGCTCCCGGCGCTGCTGGTGACGATGTGGCGCCACAGCCACCGCGACACCCGCAAGTTCGCCGTCACCGGAGCCGTCACCGCCTGCGCCCTGATCGGGCTCTCGTACCCGCTCTTCGCCCTGCTCAACGGCGAACTGCTGCCCGGTGCCGGGCATGTCTCGCTGATCGACGGCATCACCTACCAGATGGGCCGCGAGGGCTCCGGTTTCATCCTCGACCCCGGCTCCGGCTCCCACGGCGTCCTGCGGTCCTGGCTGTACTACGACACCGTCCTCCCGCTCGGCGGCCTGGCCGGCGCCGTCCTGCTGCTCGCCACCGTGCGCTGGTCCGTGACCGCGCGGGCCCTGGCCGGCCCGGCGCTCGCGGTCGTCATCCTCGCCCTCGTCGCGATGCGCCCCTCGGGCTACCTCCCGGCGATGTACGTGATCCAGGCGGTGCCGTTCCTCGCGCTCGTCCTCGCCGGGGGCGCGGCCTCCGTCGCCCACGCCGTACTGCGCCGCCGTCGCCGCGCGGGCGAGCGCCGGGCGCTGGTGCACGGGCGCCGGGCGCTGGTCGGCGTACTCGCCGTGGCGGCGGCGGTGTACGTCCTGCCGCGGTGGTACGACGGCAACCGCACCGCGCTGACCGTCGACGCGAACGGCCCCTACCGGCAGGCCGCTGCCTGGCTGGGCAGCGGGGCCGCCGACCCCGGGAGCACGCGCATCCTGCTCGACGACGCGCTCTGGCTGGACGCCGTCCACCACGGCTTCGAGCCGGGACTCGGCGCCATCTGGTTCTACAAGGCCGACCTGGACCCCGCCGTCACCGCGACCCTGCCGCGCGGCTGGCGGGACATCGACTACGTGGTCTCCTCGCCCACGGTGCGCCGCGACGCCGCGGACCTGCCCAACGTGAAGGCCGCGCTGGAGCACTCGACCGCGGTCGCCGTCTTCGGCACCGGCGAGGACCGCATCGAGATACGCCGCACCGACCGCGAGAGTGGGAGCTGAGCCGCCATGAGCGAGGACCTGTGGGCCCTCCCTGCCCGGACCGGGACGGAGCCGACCGCTCCGCAGAGCCCGGCCGGCAGCGTCACCCTCATCATCCCGACCTACAACGAGGCCGCGAACATCGAGGAGTTGCTGCGCCGCCTGCGCGCCGCGCTCCCCGCCCACCTGCCCTGCGACGTGCTGTTCGTGGACGACTCCACCGACGACACTCCGGCCGTCATCGAGAAGGCCGCCCCGGAATGCGCCTTCCCCGTGGCCGTCCTGCACCGCGACACCGCCGAGGGCGGTCTCGGCGGCGCCGTCGTCGAGGGGGTGAAGCGGGCGGACACCGACTGGGTGGTGGTCATGGACGCCGACCTCCAGCACCCGCCGCACCTGGTCCCGGAGCTCATCGGCGAGGGCGTCCGTACGGGCGCCGACCTCGTCGTCGCCTCCCGCTACATCAGCGGCGGCAGCCGGGCCGGACTCGCCGGGAGCTACCGCGTCGCCGTCTCGCGCGGCGCCACCTGGCTCACCAAGGGCCTCTTCCCCCGCGCCCTGCACGGGATCAGCGACCCGATGAGCGGATTCTTCGCCGTGCGCCGCGCCGCGGTGACCTCCGCGGCACTGCGCCCGCTCGGCTACAAGATCCTGCTGGAACTGGCCGTGCGCTGCCGTCCCGCGAAGGTCGCGGAAGTGCCCTTCGTCTTCCAGGACCGCTTCGCCGGGGAGTCGAAGTCCACCGCCCGCGAGGGCCTGCGCTTCCTGTCCCACCTGGCCGCGCTGCGGTCCGCGACCCCGCTGGCCCGGATGATCGGCTTCGGCCTGATCGGTGCCTCCGGCTTCGTTCCCAACCTGGCCGCTCTCTGGCTGCTGACCCGCGCCGGTATGCACTACCTCCCGGCCGAGGTCGTCGCCAACCAGGCCGGCGTCCTGTGGAACTTCCTGCTCATCGAGGTCCTGCTGTTCCGGGACCGGCGGGGCCACCGCCACTGGGCGGACCGGATCGCGCGCTTCGCCCTGCTCGCCAACGCCGACCTGCTGCTGCGGCTGCCGCTGATCGCGGTGTTCGTCGCCACGTTCGGCATGGCGGTGCTGCCCGCCACGGCCCTCGCGCTGGCCACCACCTTCGTGCTGCGGTTCGCGGCCACCGAGGGGCTGGTCTACCTGCCGCGCACCGCGCGCAAGGCAGGCCGTCACACCAGGAGTTGAGCCGCACAGAAGGGACCTCTCATGCGTGGGAACATCCGGCGGAGGGCAAGGTGGCGCGCCGCCCTGCTCGCCGTCGGCGCGATGACCGCGGGCCTGCTGCTCACCGCACCGCAGCAGGCCACGGCCGGACCGCCCAATCTGCTCACCAACCCCGGTTTCGAGACCGCCGGCGGCGCCGGCTCCGACATGCCGTCCTGCTGGTCGAAGTCCGGCTGGGGCGACAACGACTTCACCTTCGCCACCGTCGCCGACGCCCGCACGGGCACCAAGGCGATGCGGGTCTCGCTCACCCGCCGGGTGGACGGCGACCGCAAGGCCCTGGTCACCGAGAGCACGGCCTGCGCGCCGAGCGTCAGCCCGGGCAAGCAGTACGACCTGTCGGCCTGGTACAAGTCGACCACCCCCGACGTGTCGGTCACGGTGTTCCGCCGGGACACCACGGCGGGCTGGCAGTACTGGACCGACCTGGCGAACCCCCCGGTCAGTGCCGGCTGGGCGCGCACGGAGGTCCGTACGCCGGTCGTCCCGCCGAACACCGACAAGATCGCGTGGGGCCTGTCCGTGTACGGGGTGGGCACGCTCACCACCGACGACTACGTGCTGGAGGAGGTGGGCGCGGCTCCGCCGCAGCCGGGCTGCTCGGGCACGGCGCAGGAGTGCGCCAAGGGCGCGTGGCAGGTGCTTCCCGCGCAGAACCCGGTGCGCTCCATGCACGCCGTGGTGCTGAGGAACGGGAAGGTGCTGCTGATCGCGGGTTCGGGCAACGACATCGCCCAGTTCAACGCGGGCACCTTCACCTCCGCCGTCTACGATCCGGCGAACGGCAGCTTCAGGACGGTCCCGACGCCGGTGGACATGTTCTGCTCGGGCCACGTGCAGCTGGCGGACGGCCGGGTGCTGGTGATGAGCGGGAACAAGGGCTACCCGTCCGCCGACGGCACCATCGGCTACCAGGGGCTCAAGGACTCGTTCCTCTTCGACCCGGCGACCGAGCAGTACACGCGGACGAACGACATGAACGGCGGGCACTGGTACCCGTCGGCGACGGTCCTCGGCAACGGGGACGTGATCTCCTTCGGCGGGCTGAAGGAGGACTCCACGGGCAACGTGACGGCGGAGCGGTTCTCGGCGGCGCAGGGCAGGTGGCTGCCGATGAACGAGGTCAATCAGACCTGGTCGTACTGGGGCCTCTACCCGTCGATGATCCTGATGCAGGACGGGCGGCTCTTCTACTCGGGCAGCCACACCTTCGGCAACGGGACGCCGGGCACCGGCGCGTCCGTCTACGACTACGACGCCAACACCATCACGGACGTGCCCGGCCTGCGCGGGAAGGACGAGCGCGACGAGTCCGCGAGCGTGCTGCTGCCCCCGGCCCAGGACCAGCGGGTCCTGACCGTCGGCGGCGGCAACAACGAGACCAACCCGGCCGCGAACAGGTTCACCGACATCATCGACCTGAAGCAGCCGAGCCCCGCCTACACGGCCGGCCCGGACCTCCCGCAGGGCCTGGTCGACCAGGGTTCGGGGAAGCGGCCGCAGACCGGCGCCGAGGGCAAGATGTACGTGTCCGCCGTGCTGCTGCCGGACGGCAAGGTGCTGGAGACGGGCGGGGCGCTGCACGACCGGGCGGACCCGGTCTTCGAGGCCTCGTTCTTCGACCCGGTGAGCAACACCTACCAGCCGGGGCTGGCGGCCGACCCGATCCCGCGGGGCTACCATTCGGCCTCGTTCCTGCTGCCCGACGGCCGGGTGATGTCCGTCGGCGACAACCCGGGCAACGGCACGTACAACCACAACGTGTCGGTCTACACGCCGCCGTACCTCTTCAAGGGGCCGCGCCCGCAGATCACCTCGGTGATCGACACGCAGTGGGTGTACGGGGACACGCAGCGGATCACCGTGAACCGCCCGGTCGCCAAGGCGGAGCTGATCCGGCCGGCGGCGGTCACGCACTCCTCGGACCCGAACCAGCGGTTCGTGGACCTGCCGATGACGGTGGACGGCAACCAGATCGACCTCAACGTCACCAGCAACCCGAACCTCGCGCCGCCCGGCTGGTACATGCTCTTCGCGGTCGACGCGAACGGCGTCCCCTCGATCGCGACCTGGATCCACCTGGGCGGACCGTCCGCCCTGGCCAGGACGGCCGCGCCGGCCGCGCACGAGCACACCTTCGCCGACAGGCTGGGGCCGCCGAAGGAGAACCCGGCCCGGCGGGACTCCGTACCCGTCGCGCCGAGTGTCGCCGGCTGCGACCGGCACTACGGCTCGGTCAACCTGTGCGTGCCGACCCGTTTCCCGGCGGAGGTGAAACCGACGACGCGGGCCCGCTGCGACTGGCTGGCCGCCCATCAGTACCCGAAGGGCATGAAGGTCCACGGCAGTGACCCGCTGCGTCTGGACCCGGACAAGGACGGCCGCGCCTGCTGATCGGCGCGGCCCCGACCGAAGACCCGACCCGCGCCGACCGCCCGGGCCCCGAACACGGGGGCCCGGGCGGTCGGCCGCGTGGTGTCAGTGCTGGTACGCGGCCAGCGAGATGCCGACGTAGTGGGCGACGAACGCCGCCAGCGTCAGGGAGTGGAAGACCTCGTGGAAGCCGAAGAAGCGCGGCGAGGGGTTGGGGCGCTTCATGCCGTAGATGACGCCGCCGACGCTGTACAGCAGGCCGCCGACGATCACCAGTACCAGGACGGCGATGCCGCCGGTGCGCATGAAGTCGGGCAGGAAGAAGACGGCCGCCCAGCCCATGGCGATGTAGCACGGGGTGTAGAGCCAGCGCGGGGCGCCGACCCAGAAGACGCGGAAGGCGATACCGGCCGCGGCCGCGATCCACACCGCCCACAGCAGGGTCCGCCCGGAGGAGGGGGGCAGCAGCAGGACGGTCAGCGGGGTGTAGGTGCCCGCGATGATGAGGAAGATGTTGGCGTGGTCGAGCCGCCGCAGGATCGCCTCGCCGCGCGGCCCCCAGGTGCCGCGGTGGTAGACCGCGCTGACGCCGAAGAGCATGCAGGCCGTGAGGATGTAGACCCCGCAGGCCACCCGGGCCCGGGTCGAGTCGGTGAAGGCCATCAGCACCAGGCCGGCGACGACCACGGCGGGGAACATCCCGGTGTGCAGCCAGCCGCGCATGAGCGGCTTGGCCTCCAGGGCGGTCTCGGCCGCTTCGACGGCCCGGACGATGGGGGAGGCCTCGGCGGCCGGTGCGTCGGCCGGGGCGGAGGCCGGCGAGGCGGTGGCGTCAGAAGTCATGGTCCACATGCTACCTACGGGTCCGTAGCTTTCCGTTGGTCCTCTTTACGGAAGATTGACGGACGTGGCGATGCTCACGTGAGAGGCCCCCTGGACATATGCGCACATGCACCGGATGATCAGATGAGTGCGGTCGGCACCGGATGAGCGGAGCGCGAAGCGTCCGGGTCGCAGCCCCCACGGGGCATACACCAAACGAACCCCTCAACAAGGAGCAATCGTGGCGCGCGACAACGCGGCTCCCACCAGTTCGACCCTCCCCACCCGGCATGCGGAGCTGATCTCCTGGGTGGACGAGATCGCAGCCCTCACCCAGCCCGACCGCGTCGTCTGGTGCGACGGCTCCGAGGCCGAGTACGAGCGCCTGTGCGAGGAGCTCGTCGCCAAGGGGACGTTCAAGAAGCTCGACGAGGCGAAGCGCCCGAACTCGTACTACGCCGCCTCCGACCCCTCCGACGTCGCGCGCGTCGAGGACCGGACCTTCATCTGCTCCGAGAAGGAGGAGGACGCGGGCCCCACGAACCACTGGAAGGCCCCTTCGGAGATGAAGGACGTCTTCGCGGGCGAGCAGGGCATCTTCCGCGGCTCCATGAAGGGCCGGACGATGTACGTCGTCCCGTTCTGCATGGGCCCCCTCGGCTCCGAGCTCTCCGCGATCGGCGTCGAGATCACCGACTCCGCCTACGTCGCCGTCGCGATGCGCACCATGACCCGCATGGGCAAGCCCGTCCTCGACGAGCTCGGCACGGACGGGTTCTTCGTCAAGGCCGTCCACACCCTCGGCGCTCCGCTCGCCGAGGGCCAGGCTGACGTGCCGTGGCCGTGCAACACCACCAAGTACATCTCGCACTTCCCCGAGAGCCGCGAGATCTGGTCCTACGGCTCCGGCTACGGCGGCAACGCCCTGCTCGGCAAGAAGTGCTACGCCCTGCGCATCGCGTCCGTCATGGCCCGCGACGAGGGCTGGCTGGCCGAGCACATGCTGATCCTCAAGCTCACCCCGCCGCAGGGCGGGCCGAAGTACGTCGCGGCGGCGTTCCCGAGCGCCTGCGGCAAGACCAACCTGGCCATGCTGGAGCCCACGATCTCCGGCTGGACCGTCGAGACCATCGGCGACGACATCGCCTGGATGCGCTTCGGCGAGGACGGTCGCCTCTACGCGATCAACCCCGAGGCCGGCTTCTTCGGCGTCGCCCCCGGCACCGGCGAGCACACCAACGCCAACGCCATGAAGACGATGTACGCGAACACCGTCTTCACCAACGTCGCGCTCACCGACGACGGCGACGTCTGGTGGGAGGGCATGACGGAGGAGACTCCCGCCCACCTCACCGACTGGAAGGGCAACGACTGGACCCCGAGCAGCGGGACTCCGGCGGCCCACCCCAACGCCCGCTTCGCCGTCCCGGCCTCGCAGTGCCCGACGATCGCGCCCGAGTGGGAGGACCCCAAGGGCGTCCCGATCTCCGCGATCCTCTTCGGCGGCCGCCGCGCCTCCGCCGTGCCGCTGGTCACCGAGTCCTTCGACTGGAACCACGGCGTCTTCATCGGCTCGAACATCGCCTCCGAGAAGACCGCCGCCGCCGAGGGCAAGGTCGGCGAGCTGCGCCGCGACCCCTTCGCCATGCTGCCGTTCTGCGGCTACAACATGGGCGACTACATGGGCCACTGGGTCAAGGTCGGCGCCGACAAGGACCAGTCCAAGCTCCCGAAGATCTACTACGTGAACTGGTTCCGCAAGAACGAGGCCGGCGCCTTCGTGTGGCCCGGCTTCGGCGAGAACAGCCGCGTCCTGAAGTGGATCGTCGAGCGCCTCGACGGCACCGCCGAGGGCGTCGAGACCCCCATCGGCATCCTGCCGACCGTCGCGTCCCTGGACACCGACGGCCTGGACCTGCCGGCCGCCGACCTGGAGTTCCTGCTCTCGGTCGACAAGGAGGTCTGGCGCGAGGAGGCCGCCCTGGTGCCCGAGCACCTCAACACCTACGGCGACCACACTCCCAAGGAGCTGTGGGACCAGTACCACGCGCTCGTCGAGCGCCTGGGCTGACCGCCCGCCCCGCTACCGGGGCCATGAACGTGGGAGCCCCCGACCAAGCGGTTCCCACCGCGGCACACGGCCGCCCTCAGGAGCGTCCGCGCTCCTCCAGGTAGGCCGTGTGCGTCCGCTGACGGCGGGCCTCTGCTTCGCGGAGGTCCGCCGTCAGCTTCTCCGCCTCCTCGGACAGCACCGCCAGCTGCCGCTCCAGGTGCTGCTCGGACGACTCGCCGCCCGGGTTCCACCGCGTCCACCACCGGGTCCGGTGGTACGTGTCCACGCACTCCGGCACGTCCAGCCGGATCGCCCGGTCCAGCGCGTGCACCGCCTCCGGGTCCACGGCCAGCACCTCGGCCGCCCACCCCGGATCCAGCAGCGCCTCGTACAGCTCCAGCAGCGCGGCCAGCTTCCCGCCGACCGGCGCCGGCCCCGCCTCGGCCAGGTACTCCCGCAGCCGGGCGAGGTTCTCCCGTACGAGGGCCAGCTGCTCGTGCGGGTCCGGCAGGTCCGGGACGGGCGGCCGCTCCGGCGGGGCGATCAGCGCGCCCGCCCCGTACAGCGCGGCGACGACCACCGGCCAGTGGGCGCCGGCCCCGCCCGCAAGGGCCAGGCCCACCCCGGCCACCCCGCAGGCCGAGCCCGCCAGGTTCTTGCGCGACGCGACGTAGCCGAGCACCGCGCCGCCCCCGGCGCCCCTACTGGTAGCCACGGATCTCCTCGAAGGCGCCGTCCAGGGAGCCGTTGCCGTCGGTGGCGTCGAACAGCCGGCCGCCCGTCAGCTCCGTGATGCGGGTGAGCTCCGCCCGGTCCGAGTCGCCGAACAGCACCGCGAAGACGGGAGTGTGCTTCCGGCCCTCGGGCAGCGAGGCGTAGAAGGAGTCGAAGTCCGCCGCCTTGTCCCCGCTGCGCCCGTCCGTCATCAGCACGATCGACGTGAACGCGTCCACGTCCCCTTTCCCCAGGTGCTGGTAGGCCGCCTTCAGGCTGCCGTACACCGCCGTACCCCCCGCCGGTTCCAGTGCCTTCACGTCACCGCGGATCGCGTCCAGCGCGGGCCCGGGACCGCCCGGCTCCACGACATGCGTCAGGACCTTCTTCACCGTGTCGCCGAAGGGCAGCAGCGTCACCTCCTCGCGGTCCCGGAAGCGCTGCCCGGTGCCCGACGTACCGCTTCCCGTCAGGTCGGTGAGCGCCGCCTTCAACCGCCCGATGCGGTCCCCCTCGGCCATCGAGCCCGAGGTGTCCAGCACGTACACCGTGCGCGAGGGGCGGCGCAGCTCGTTCTCGTACGAGGCCAGCAACCCGTCGGCGACCGCACGCGAGCCGGGGAAGGGCAGCTCGCGCCGCTTGTCGGCGGCCAGCCCGGCGGCAGGCGCCACCCCGGCCGCCACCGGACGGCGCAGCGTCCGCTCGGTGATCACCCGCTGCGCGTCCGCGCCGCGCAGGTACTCCGTCAGGACCCGGCCCGACTCGCGCGCGGCCGCGGACGCCGAGGTCAGGAGCGTCAGCGGGTAGGAGGCGGTGACCACCCCGTCCCGGGGCCGGATCACGGTCAGCGGCTCCCGCCCGTCCTTCGCCTCCCGCGCGTCCCGGTTCATGGACAGCAGCACCGACTCGTAGTTGACCAGCGCGTCCACGTCCCCGCGCTTGGCGTAGGCGTCGGCCAGCCAACCGGAGGAACCGGAGGTCAGCTTCTGTCCGGCGAAGAACTCCTTGAGCCGGGGCGCGGCCGCCTTCACGTCCGCGTCGGTCAGCGCCGCCTGCGCCCCCGACAGCCCGGAGGCCACCGAGACCAGGGCGGAGAAGCCGGAGTTGGACCGTACCGGGTCCGTCATCCCGTACGACAGCCTCCCGGCGACCACCGCCTCGTGCACCGCCGGCCAGGTGACCTCATCGGGCTTCCAGCCGAGCCGGGCCAGTGTCTGCGGCCGGACCCCGAGGGCGACGGGCGAGGACATCACGGGGGTCTCGTTGGCGAGCCTCCCCGCCGCCTCCGGGCGCAGCCGCAGGTAGTCGTTGGAGGAGAGCCAGATCGCGTCGTACGCCCCCTCCGCCTTCCCCGAGGCGACCTGCTCGGCGGCGTCCAGGGTGCCGGTCAGGCTCAGCTCGACGGCGACCCCGGTGGCGGCCTCGGCGGCCTCCAGCACCGGCTCCATGTCCGAGAGCTCACTGGAGGCCAGGATCCGCAGGGTCCCCTCCGGGCGCGCTCCGGGCTTCGCCGGCCCGGGTCCCTCGGCCCCGGGCGAGGTGCAGCCGGCCGCCGCCGCGAGCACGGCGAGGGCGAGCCCGGCGACGGCGGTACGCGCGGTACGGCGCGCGGCGCGCCTCATCGGGCGCCGCCGTCCAGGAAGCCCGCGGTACGGGCGCGGTCCGGGGTGCCTGCGGTTCGGCCGCCGCGGTCCGGTGGCGTGCCTGCCGTACGCGCGCCGCGGTCCGGCGGCGTGCCTGCCGTACGGGCGCCGCCGTCCCGGGTGCCCGCGGTGGGGGCGCCGTTCTCCGGGGTGCCCGCGGTGCGGGCGCGCGCGAGGTGCGCGGACGCCGTCCGCAGCTCCCCGGCCAGCGACTCCACGGTGGCGGCCATGTTCCGCGTCGCCTCCACCTTGAAGGTGTCGATCGCGTCGAGGGTGCGGTAGATCTGTGCGAAGGCCTCCCGCAGCGTCTGCGCGCCCACCGCCGGATCGGCCGCGATCCGCTGGACCTCGCCGCTCTGCGAGGCGAGCATCTCCGCGTTTCCCCGGATCAGGTCCTCGGTGGTACCGCGCAGGCTGTCGACCTGCTCGGTCACCCTGCGCTGGTGCTCCAGGGCCGAGGCCAGCATCACGGCGATCCGCAGCGCGGCCACGGTGGTCGTGGCCGCCCGGTCGACGCCCTTGATCAGCTCGTCGTTGGTGCGCCGCACCACGTCCATTGCCAGGTACCCCTGCGCGCACACGGCCAGCTGGGTCAGGAGGTCCTGATGCTTCTGCCGGACCGGGAAGAGCACGTCCGCCCGCATCGCGTCGGCCTGCCCGGGGTCCGAGCGGGCGGCCTCGGCGATCCGCTGCTCGACGGCCGCGTCCAGCGCCTCGGTGAGCACCGCGTACTCCTGGAGCCTGCCCATCGTTTCCCACAACCCGGCCCGCTCGGTGTGCAGGGCGGCGTTGTCGCGCCGCAGTTCGTCCTGGCCGCTCCGCAGCGCGCCGACGATCCGGTTCAAGGTCGCTTGCGAGGAGGCGTACGCGGCCACGTGGTCGCGGAAGCGGCTGCCGCCCGGCAGCTTCGCGAGCAGCTTGCGGACCCCGGTGCCCGGGGTGTCGCGCGGGTCGAGGTCCTCCACGGTGCGGCGCAGTTCGACGAGCGAGCCGGCGACCCGGGACGGGACGTCGCCGCCGGCGGAGCCCAGGGAGCGCACGGCGCGCTCCAGCATCCGGTTGGACTGCTGGGCGGCGCCGCGGATGTCGGCGGAGCCGAGTGCGGCTATCTCGCCGATCCGGGCCGCGAACTCGGGGGAGCGGGCGTCGATCCCGTCGAGCGAGCCGACGTACTCCCCGGCCCGGCGGGCCATCTCCTCGTGCACGCCGTCCTGGAGCGGGACCAGGCCGCGGGCCTGCTCGCGGCGGACGGGAGCAACGGGTTCGGGAGGGGTCAGTACGAAGGTGCCGTCGGTCCCGCCGGCGGTCGGTAGGTGTGTCACGGTGCGTCCCCCTGGCCCTTGGCGCGCTGGGCCAGCGCCATCAGGATCTTGACGGTGGGTGTGCCGACCTGGCGGATGCCGGTCAGTGAGGGGTTGAGGAAGCCGGTGTGCGGGGAGGTCGCGGCCCCGAACTCGGCCACGCCGTCCTGCGGGCGGAATCCGCGCTGCACGGCGAGGTCGCGCAGCGCGGGATCAGTGGCGAGCAGGGTGCCGAGCTCGCGGGCGGCGTCGTTCAGCGGGACGAAGGTGTGGGCGGTGTTGACGGTGGTGTCCGGGTAGAGCACGACCATGTCGCCCGGGTCCTGCCGCTGGAGCAGCAGGGAGGCCACCTGCGACTCGTAGACCAGGATCAGCGGTTCGCCGCTGCCGCTGAGGAAGGCTCGGAAGGGGTCGTCGGTGCTGGGTTCCAGGGCGCCCTGGACGGAGATCAGCTTGCGCATCAGGGGCGCGGTGCGGGCGATCGCGGCGTCGTCGGCGACGACGTTGCCGCCGTTGGCGACGTTGGAGGCGGCCGCGAGGAAGAGGGCGCCGGAATTGGAGGTGGCCGGGTCGGTGGTCTTGATGAACACGGTTCCGGTGAGCTCGGCGTAGGCGCCGGAGCCGGCCAGCTGCTGCCAGGTGCGGTCCTCGGCGGCGGCCTTGAGGAACGGGGCCATCAGGAGGGTGCCGGTGTTCTTGCCGTTCAGCTTCACCAGTCCGTTGTCGGCCAGCACTCGCGCGGCGTGGGAACGGGCGATGACGGCGAGCGGGGAGAAGAAGGGCTTGGTCTCCTGAGCCCCCTTGAGGCCGGCCGCGGCGGCCACTTCCTTGGCGGGCTCGCTGCTGCTGGGGAAGGCGAAGTCGAAGTCCTGGAGCGAGAGTTGGTCCATCGCCCAGGACCCGGAGGTCTCCGTCCTCACGGTGTAGCCCCGGTCTGCCAGGGCTTTGACGACGTCGGGGTCGCGGAAGAAGTCGGACTTCTCCGAACCGATGACGCCACGCACGGTCTTCGTTGCCGCGGGTTCCGGGTCCTGCCCCTGGAGAAGGGCGACGGCGGCGGAGCCGCCGATCAGGAGGAGGCCCAGGATGATTCCTAGGATGCGTCTCACGGGTGCAGCGTGCTCGCGGAAACCCACATTCCGCGGGGAGTCGCATGAACGGCGGGTGTCCAGGCGGTCCCACTTCGAAATGCTGTCTGGGCCCGTGGGTGCTGGTGGCGGCGGCGGCCGCCCGGGAGGATCGTCGCATGGGCGTGAGCGCGTTGAAGTGGCAGGGCTGGCTGGTGGGCCTGGTGACGCTGGCCGGGCTGCTGGTGTTCGCCCCGCTGGGGCTGTACGTGTGGGCCAGCGGCGGCGGGCCGCGGGAGCCGGCGCCGCGGGCGGCGGTGGAGGACGTACGGGTCACCGGTTGCCGAATCGATCCGGCGAGCCGGCGCGTGGTGGCCGCGGTGGAGGCGGCCGGGCGGCCGCAGGGACCCGGCGGGTACCTCGTCACGGTCGAGTTCCGCGAGTCGCAGCAACCCGACCCGGCGGGACGGGCGGCCCAGTCCCTGGTCAGGATCCCGGGCGTGGCCCCGGGGGCGACGGAGCGGGGCGAGGCGGTCGGCCCGGTCTGGCCGGTGGCGACGGTCCCGTGGTGCGGGGTCGCGGAAGCGGAGTTCAGCGCCGACGAGGCCGCGCCGCCGGGAGCCGCGCCGGGAGCCGTGCCGGGAGCCGTGCCGGGAATCACGCCGGGATTCGCGCCCGGGGGCTGATCCCGTCATGGGAGCCCCCCGGCGGGACTCCCGGGGCGGTCCGGCTCAGCGGTGGTGGTGGTCGGTCGCCGCGGTGACGACGACGGTGCCGCACACCTTGTCGGCCAAGGTCTGCTTCTTCTCGTCCCACAGCGGCCAGAGCCAGCCGAGGTAGCAGGCGAGACTGTCCAGGGCGTGCGCCAGCTTGCGGACGAAAGCCATGCCGAAGCCGAGCGGACGGCCGTCGCGCTCGCGCAGCAGGCTGATTCCGACGATCTTCTTGCCGGTGCTCTGACCGCGGGAACCCTCCAGGTAGAGCTGGAAGACGGCCATGACGAAGCCGTACAGCATCCCGACGCCGCCGAGCAGCCCGGGCTCGTCCGGGTTGTCGCTGGTGGCGATGTCGGTGAAGGCCAGGGCCAGCATCGGGCCGAAGATCACCAGGGAGTCCAGCAGGTGGGCGCCGAGCCGCAGCCCCCAGTGCGCGAGGCCCGGTATCCCGGGCGACGGGTACGCCCCGTACGGCTGGGACGGGTACGCCCCGTACGGCGGCGGCGCCTGCGGGGGGTACCCGTACGGCGGCGGCGCCTGCGGAGGCTGCCCGTACGGCGGCGGCGCCTGCTGCGGATACCCGTACGACGGGGGTGCTTGCGGGGGCTGCCCGTACGGCGCGGAGGCCTGCGCGGGGCCGCCGTGCGGGGGGTACCCGTACGGCGGGGGCGCCTGCTGCGGATACCCGTACGGCGGGGGCGTGTCGGTGGAGGCGGGCTGCGGGTAACCGTACTGCGGGGGTACGCCCTGGGGTGCCTGCTGGGGGTGGCCGGGCGGCGGCCCCGGCGGGGGCTGCTGACCGTGGGGGTGGTGCGGGTCGCCGAAGCTCATGGCGAGGTGTCTCCAGAGGGCGCGGGCGGGGCGGCTACGGGATGCCGCGGCCGTGCGGGAGCCGCCCGCGCGAGCGGTCGCCCCGTACTGCCGCGATCTTGCGGCCCTCATCGTGTGCGGAGCACAGCCTCTTGTCCAACTCGCCCCCGCCGGGCCCGGCTCAGCGCGGTCTGCCCAGCCCGGACCGCCCGCGAGTGCGGGCCCCGGCGCCGCGTACCGCCGAGCCCCGGTAGGGACATGGCGCCCGGTCCGGAGCCTCCGCGGCCCCGGACCGGGGCCGTCAGTGGGCGCCGGCCAGGTCCAGGGACTCCAGGGCGGCGGCGTGGGTGTCCATCGAGCGGGCGGCGAGGATCGCGACCGTGGTGTCGGCGCGGGACGCGGCGACGAGCAGCGCACGCGCGGCGAGGTCGTGCGCACGCTGGTGCAGTGCGGCCCGGTCCCCGGCGGCGCCCCGCGGGGCGCGGGGGGGCTGCGCTCCGCGCAGCCGGGCCACCTGGGCGGCGATCTCGGCGGCGCTCTCCGCGAGGCCGAGTTCGTCGGTCACGGCGAGCAGCGCGCCGAGGTGTCCGGCGAGCTGGATGTCCAGCGCTTCGGCGCGGCTGCTGTGCGGGTAGTCGGTCCGGCTGCCGCCCATGCGGTGGACGACCGACTTGGTGCGGATCGGCTCGTACATGAGGAGGCCTCCTGCGTGGTCAGGAGACCATCCTACATTGGATCTGTTCTAAAGTTGAGTTGGATCCTGCGAGCTGCGGTCACCCCCGCCCGGGGTCAGGGCTGACCGTAACCGCCGAGGAAGTTACCGATCCGGGTCACCGCGTCGGTCAGGTCCTTGGCGTTCGGGAGCGTCACGATGCGGAAGTGGTCGGGCTCGGGCCAGTTGAAGCCCGTCCCGTGCACCACCATGATCTTCTCGGCCCGCAGCAGGTCGAGGACCATCTGCCGGTCGTCCTTGATCTTGTACACGGAGGGGTCGAGCTTCGGGAAGAGGTACAGCGCGCCCTTGGGCTTGACGCAGGTGACGCCGGGGATGCGGGTCAGGGCCTCGTACGCCGCGTCGCGCTGCTCCAGCAGCCGTCCGCCGGGCAGCACCAGGTCCACGATGGACTGCCGCCCGCCGAGGGCGGTGGCGACCGCGTGCTGCGAGGGCATGTTGGCGCAGAGCCGCATGTTCGCCAGGATCGTCAGGCCCTCGATGTACGAGGAAGCGTTCTTCTTCGGTCCGCAGACCGCCATCCAGCCGGCCCGGTAGCCTGCGACGCGGTAGTTCTTGGAGAGCCCGTTGAACGTGAGGGTGAGCAGGTCCGGCGCGATGGCGGCGGTGTTGGTGTGCGTGGCGCCGTCGTACAGGATCCGGTCGTAGATCTCGTCCGAGCAGACGATCAGGTTGTGGCGGCGCGCGATGTCCGTGAGCCCGCGCAGCATCTCGTCGTCGTAGACGGCGCCGGTCGGGTTGTTCGGGTTGATGATCACGATCGCGCGGGTGCGGTCGGTGACCTTGCGCTCGATGTCGGCGAGGTCCGGCATCCAGTCGGCCTGCTCGTCGCAGCGGTAGTGCACGGCCGTGCCGCCCGCGAGCGAGACGGAGGCGGTCCACAGTGGGTAGTCGGGCGCCGGGACCAGCACCTCGTCGCCGTCGTCCAGCAGGGCCTGCATCGACATCTGGATCAGCTCGGAGACGCCGTTGCCGAGGTAGATGTCCTCGACGTCCAGGTCGATGCCCTTGGTCTGGTAGTGCTGCATGACCGCGCGGCGCGCGGACAGCAGCCCCTTCGCGTCCCCGTAGCCGTGGGCGTTGCCCAGGTTGCGGAGCATGTCCTCAAGGATCTCCGGCGGGCACTCGAAGCCGAAGGCCGCGGGGTTGCCGGTGTTGAGCTTGAGGATGCGATGACCTGCTGCTTCGAGCCGCATCGCCTCTTCGAGCACGGGGCCGCGGATCTCGTAGCAGACATTGGCGAGTTTCGTTGACTGGATCACCTGCATGACGGGAGCTTACGGGGCCGGGCGCGGCCGTGCGGGGTCATTTGCACCGCGCGAGGGGCGGGGGATATGTCCCACTTCGGGCAATGGGTGGGTGGCGGCGCGCTCCACCCTTGGAATCCGGGGCCGGCCCCGCGCTCCGGCTACGGAATGGGAGGGCCCCCGAGCTCACTGGAACCCCGGTGTTGCGCTCGTCACCCCGCCACCCCCGCACCCCCACTGGGGGGTTCTGTGCCGGCCGGTGCCGTTCACGCCCGGTGCGAGTGCGGGGCTGGGGGTTCGGGACTGAGTACGGGGCCTGAGTACGCGCACTCATGCGGCGTGCCTCGGGGGCGTAGAGGCTGGTCCGCGGGAACCAGCCGGGATATGGGCGCGTACCGAGGGGCGGCGGATCGGTGGAGTTTGTGGTCGGTGACATGGAGATCACCACGGTCGGAACGGACGGGGACGATCGGGCGATCGAATTCCTTGTGGCGACCGAAGGGGCCGACGTGGACGGACACTTCGTGATCCACCGGGAGCACGGCCAGGGCTGGGAGACCGCCCGCCTCACGGTCGACCCGGAGTCGGGCGCCGTCCCCGTGGCCGCGGTGGAATGGGCGGTGGAATTCGCCCGCGAGTACCTCTGAGGCCGGGCCCGCCCCACCGGCGGGGGAGGGGCGGATCAGCGCGGCCCCACCGCCCCGGCGGCGTCGGGAGCCCTGTTGCCGCCGGACACCCGGGGCCGCTACTCATGGCCCGAGCCGCGCTCCGGGGCCGCGTGGCCCGCCCAGCGGTACAGCGCGGCCGTGGCCTTCGCGGCGTCCTCGGGACGCAGGCCGGCTATGGAGACGCGGTGGTTGGCGGCGGGTACCTCGAAGAGGTGGGAGTCGCGCGTGCCCCTGCCCAGCCGGAAGGGCTCGGCTACCGCGACGTCGTTCTCGCCGTTGACGAACAGGAGCGAGCTGCCGCGGTGGCGAACCCAGCGGTCGATGTCCGCCATCGCGCCTGGCTGGAACCGCATAGGGATGTCCCGCGGCACGTACGTGCGGATCTCCTGGATGCCCGGGTGGCGCAGCAGCCCGTCCAGGTGCGGGGCGGCGAACTGCGGGTATCCGAGCTGGGTACCCAGTTGGTAGAAGTACGGCGTCACGGTGCTCAGGGCCTGGTCGGTGTAGACGGGCAGGTGGGTGACCTCGGTGACCCAGGCGTAGAGGGCGTCGTCCGTGTCCGCCGCGGTGGGTATCGACGCGCAGTCCTTCTCGGACCGGTACATCCAGAACATCATCGGCAGTCGCAGGACGGCGAGTTCGAACGCGCGGTCCGTGCTGCCCAGGGTCGCGAACGTCTTCCGCTCGCCTTCGGCCCACCGGCCGAACCGCTCCGTCATCGCCGTGCGTCGTATCAGCGCCTCCCGTTGGACGGTCCTGATCGCGGTGCGGCACTCCTCGGTCCCGACCTGCTGGAGGCGGGCGTCGTACGCGGTGTCGTCCCGGTCGTCGGTGTTGTTGGGGGCGGAGTAGGCGACCGTGCCCGCCACGTCGTCCGGATAGAACCGGCGGTGGTAGACGGCTGTCATCCCGCCCTTGCTGCCGCCGGTGGAGATCCAGGGGCCGCGGTACACCTCCTTGAGTGCGGTGACGAGGCGGTGGTGGTCGGTGGCCGCCTGCCAGATGGTGAGCTTCGTCCAGTCCGGGTCGGCGGGCCGGGACGTCCCGAAGAACCGCTGCTCGGTGGTTATCTGATTGGCGTCCAGTAACGTCGTCGGTTCGGTCGGCCGCTGCGGTGACGACCCCAACTCGTACCCGCTGGAGTAGAGCACCACGGGGCGCCGGGTCGTCTTGTGCACCAGCGTCAGCCGTTGCTCGAACGAGTCACCGCCGCCGTGCCGGTGGTCGACCGGTTGCCGGTAGGCCAGGTCCAGGACGATCTGGTCCGGGGCGGCGGCGGGTCGTTCGCCGAGCACGCGCATGCCGGGTACGGCCTCGATCCGGGCGCGGATGTCGCCGTCCGGCGGCTGTGCCATGGCCGGGGCGGACAGCCCGGGAGTCGTCAGAGCGGTCATCAGGAGCAGGGTCACCAGGCGCTTCGTCGTCTTCTTCATGCCTCCAGACAACCGTGCGCCGTGGGGGCGTCGGATCCCCCGAGCGTGGAAGCCGTCTCCCCCGCACGGGGGGAGACAACCGGCGCCCGCCTCGCGTACCGCGCACGCTCGGGAGCAGGAAACCGCGGCCCCCGCGGCGGGGCGCCGAGCACGCCCGCTCACCACGGGACCCGCCCGGCCCGGCCGCTCGGTGGCGGGCCGCCGCGAGCGCCGGCCTGGACG
>NZ_JBHXRU010000100.1:0-21810 GCF_042716255.1 Streptomyces sp. NPDC058662
ACGGCGGACCGGGCCCTTCGGCCTTCCCGGACACCCCCGGGGCCCCCTTGCCCCCCGGTGTCCCCCCGGTCCCCAGAGGCGCCCCCCGGCGCCCCGGAGTTCTTCGGCGCGGCTATGCGGTCATGTCGTACGGCACCGTTTCGAGGCGCGCCGTACCGACGAGTGCCTCGAAGACCTCCTCGCCGCTCTGCACGCCGGTCACTCGGACGCGGGCGGGCCCGGTGCGCTCGGCGTGGATCCAGAGCGGGGAGCCGAACTCGGCGTACCGCTGGTAGGTACTGGTGACGGAGGCCGGCAGGACCGCGGGGGCCGGGGTCAGCGCCACGGCGGCCTGGCGGGCGGCCTCCAGCAGGACCATGCCCGGGAGGTGGTCGCCGAGGTGGTCGAAGAGCACCGGGTGCCGGGTGTCGTAGCGCAGCTGCCAGGTGGCGTCGGCGCCGGGCTGCTGCGGGGCCGCGGCGAGGACCACGTCGAAGGGGGAGTACCGCCCGACCTGGGCCGGTTGGAGCGGGGCCGAGGGCAGCGAGGGGATCGGCCGCTGGTCGAGGTGTCCCGCGCGCAGCCGGCGGTACACGGCGGGCGAGGCGACGGTGTAGCCGACGTCGCCGGTGGCCAGGACGGTCTCGCCGTGGCGCATAGTGACCTGGTAGCGCAGCGCCTGGAGTTGCGTCCCGCGCATGCGGACCTCGGCGCACACGACGTCGAGGTCGACGCCGGCCGGGGTGTCGCCGATGAGCAGGTGCTCCGGTGCGGTCGTGTAGTCGAGGCTCCACAGCAGGAACTGGTGGCCGAGCGGCACTTCGAAGGCCTGGTGGGCCACGTAGGAGCCGACCTGCCGGATCGTCTCGCAGATGATCATCGGGTCGTAGTGGGTGCCGGCTATGGGCGTGAAGAAGCTGTGTCCGCGCGGGAGTTGGGCGGTCACGTGGAACCGGTCCTCGGCCGGGCGGCACATACCGGTGAGGAAGACCTCGGCGACGGCGGCGCGGTGGACGAGTTCGCGGGGCACGGTGGTGGTCAGCCGTCCGTGGGGGGCGTCGTCGCACGTGGAGTTCACTGCGGGAAGGGTGGGCTGTGTCTGGCCGTCCGCCGGTTCCAAAGTCGTGAACATGAGCTTCCCCGAGATCATGGCCGGAAGGTCCAACCTCGCTTTATGTCGCGAAGTACGTACTCCGGGTTTGATTGACAGGTAGAGGATTACCTGATGATCGCGTCGTCCCGGACCCGGAAGTGACGTAAACCACAGACGAATGTGCGCTGCGCGGGGTAAGTAAGGTGGGTTTACGTGCAGGTCGGGCGCATTGAGCTGGACGTTCTCGCAACCATGTCCATTTTCGGCCAACCGGCCGCATCGCGACGGATGTCGGGTATCTTTTGGTCGGCGGCAGCCGCGTACCGAGGAGTATTTTTCTGGGGGCCCTCCCGGCGGCGTGTGGCCGAAGTGCATCCCTCGCACGATCCGTCCCGACGGGGCCGCCCGCGCGTCCTGCCACTGCTCGGCCCCCGCCGATTGGAGACCGATGCACGCCCTCCGGCACCCCGACCCGCTGGGGCACCTGCGGCTCGCCGCCGTGAACATCGACGGGGTCCTGCTCAGCGACACCTTCAGCCCGGTGATCCACCGGTTCATCACCAGCCGGGGCGGGGTCTACAGCGCCGAGGTGGAGCGCTCGATCTTCTCCCAGAACCGTCTCGCGGCCGGCCGCGCGCTCGGCGCGGCCGCCGGTGTGGACTGGGCGCCGGAGAAGGTGCTGGACGTCTACTTCGAGGAACGCGCCGCCTACCTCGCCGAACACCCCCTCCAGTTGGTGCCCGGAGCGGAGGAGCTGCTGCACCGGCTGCGCTCCCTGGGGCTGCGCACGATCTGCTACGGCGGCCTGGACAAGCGCCACTTCGACACCTACCTCGGCGGGTACGCGCACCTCTTCGACGCGCCGGGCTACATCTGCACGAACGACTTCCGTCCCGGCATCCGCGAGATCGCGGTCGACGCCTTCGGCCTGGACTACGACCGGGTGGTCTTCGTCGACGACGTCGCCCGGGTCGCCGAGGCCTCCCGCGACCTGCGGGTCCCCTTCATCGGGCACCCGAGCGGCTTCGAGCACGGGTTCCAGGCGCGGCTGATGCGCGACGCCGGCGTCCGCCACCTGGTCGGCTCGCTGGACGAGATCGACGAGACCCTGCTGCGCGCGGTCGACGCCGAGGCCGCCGAAGGCCTCGTCTGGGCCGCCTGAGAAAGGCGCACCCCGCCCGCACGCCGCGCTCGCCGCCGTGCGAGGTTTCATCCAGCACAAACGACGTGCGCACGCGCGTACGGCGTTCGCACTCCCCACCACCGCATCACCCCCGCCCGGTCGCGGGTCGGGGCGCATGAAGGAGAGACATGGCAGCGGAGCGGATGCTCGACGGCAAGGTCGCGCTGATCACCGGGGCGAGCAGCGGCATCGGGGCGGCGGCGGGGCGCGTCTTCGCGCGCGAGGGCGCGCGGGTGGTGCTCGTCGCCCGCCGCGAGGACCGGCTGAAAGCCCTGACCGAGGAACTGCGCGCGGGTGGCGCGGAAGCCGAGTACGCCGTGGCCGACGTGACCCGCCGTACGGACACCGCGGCCGCCGTGGAGCTGGCCGTCGCGCGCTTCGGCCGGCTGGACTGCGCCTTCAACAACGCCGGCTGGGGAGTCGGACGTACGCCCCTGCACGAGATGGGCGACGACCTCTACGACGAGATCATGGACGTCAACCTGCGGGGCGTGTGGAACTGCCTGCGCGACGAGATCGGCGCCATGCTGCGGACCGGCGGCGGGACCATCGTCAACAACAGCAGCGTCGGCGGTCTGGTGGCGACGCCCGTGGCGGCGCCGTACGTCGCCGCCAAGCATGCGGTGATCGGCCTGACCAAGGCCGCCGCGGCCGAGTACGCGGCGCAGGGGATCCGTATCAACGCGGTGGCCCCGGGCACGACGCGGACCGAAGTGGTGCAGGAGTGGTTCGCGGCCGTGCCGGGCATGGAGGAGCAGCTGCACGCCGCTACGCCGCAGCCGCGCACGGCCGAACCCGAGGAGATCGCGGAGGCCGCGGCATGGCTGTGCAGTTCTCGTGCGTCTTTCGTCACCGGCGTCACGATGCCGGTGGACGGAGGCTTCACAATGGTGTGAAACTGTACTCAGAGGTACGTACCCGGGGGCATGTATTGCCGGTCGATCGGGGGCATGGAGAGGGACAGAGGCATATATGAGGGCTCAACGACCCCAGGTCAAGCAGGACCGTGCGGTGCGCACCCGTCAGGCGATCCTGGAGGCCGCCGCCGTGGTGTTCGAGGACCGCGGGTACGACGCCGCGAAGCTGACGGACATCGTCCGGATGGCCAACGTCACGAAGGGTGCGCTGTACTTCCACTTCGACTCGAAGGAAGACCTGGCGCAGGCCGTCATCGACGCCCAGGTGGGAATGGTCCCGGCCTTCACGCCCCAGGAGTTCAAGGCGCAGGAGTTCGTCGACATCGGCATGATCTTCTCGCACCGCCTCCAGCACGACGTGCTGATGCGCGGCAGCGCGCGGCTGACCCTGGAGCAGAACGGCAGGGCCCTCGACCGCGCCGCCCCGTACCAGGGCTGGATCGACCTGCACACCGCGCTGATGGTGGAGGCGAAGGAGCGCGGTGAACTGCTCTCCCACGTGGACCCGGCCGGGCCATCACGCCTGGTGGTGGGCGCTTTCGCGGGATTGAACGTCATGTCCCAGACGCTCGGGCTGAACCTCGACGAGGAGGTGTCGGCGCTCTACACGAGCGTGATGCCCAGCCTGGTGGTCTCGGCCGTGGCGATCAGGCTGGACACCGCGCCGGGTCGCGGCGGGCGCGCGCTGCACGGACCGAACGGGGCGCACATGTGCGACTGTTCGAGCATGCGGCCGTGGGCTCCGCTCTCGGGCGGCGTCGGTACGGAAGGCGAGGACCCGGTCCGGATGCAGGCCGAGGCCGCCGCCGGCTGACCACCGGCCGGGTGCGCGGCGGGGCCTCGCCGCGCAGCCGACCGGGCCCCTTCCGGGTCTGGCCGTGCCGCCCGGCCGCCGCCCGGCCGCTGGCCGGTCCCCCTCTTTCGCCGGCCTCTTCCCCGCCTCCCTGTCGCGCTCCGCGTACGGACGCGGCCCTCGCGAGGGCCTCTCGCACTTCCCGGGCCCCCGTCCCTCCGGACGGGGGCCCGGTCTCTTTTCGCGGGCTGGGTGCCTCTGACAGTAGCCAGAAACAAAATCCCGGGTATTATTTTATGAGCGGGTTCTCGTCGATCGAGCCCTGCCCTGCCCTGGGAGAAACTGTGGACATTGACGTACTCGGAGGACTCGCCGTCCTTGAGAACGGCGTGCCCGTCGTGCCCGCCGCACCGCCCGCACGACAGGTCCTGGCCGTCCTCGCCGGATATGCCGACCAGACGGTGCCGGTCGCCGTTCTCGCCGAGGAGCTGGAGGCGTACGCCCCGCCCGAGCACACGCGGGCGGTCCTGCACTCCTGTGTACGGCAGTTGCGCGGGCGGCTCGCCGCGGCGGTCGACCAGGGCGGGGCGCGCAGCGCCGCCACGATGCTGGTGCAGACTCCCGGCGGCTATCTCCTCGACACCGGCGGAGGCCGTTGTGACCTGTGGGAATTCTCCCGCGAGGCGGGCGCCGGCTACCGGGCGATGGCGCGCGGCGACTACGAGGCGGCCGCCCGCCGGCTGCGCGGAGCGCTGGGGCTGTGGCGGGGCCCGGCCTTCGACGGGGTGGACCACGGGCCCCGGCTGGCCGAGCTGATCGCAGGCCTGGAGGCCACCCGCAAGTCGGTCATGGAGCAGTGGGTGGAGGCCGAACTGGCCCTGGGGCGGCGCCGCGAAGCGGCTTTTGACCCGGTCGGTGGGGCGCCCCTCCGGTCCGGCGCGGCGCCCGTCCGGTCCGGGGAGGGGGACACGGGGTGGGGGCGGCGGCACGCTCCGGCGGCTGCCGTTCGACCTTTTCCCGCCAGCGGGGCGGAGACCGATTTCCACCGGTCCGAGGCCGCGGTCCCGAGCGAAACATACCGGCTGCGCCACTCTGTTCTGCCCGGCCGGTCCGGAGCGGCCGCCTCCGCGGCACCGGTCGCCTCGACGGCGGGCTCGGAGGGGGCGGCGGGTGGCCTGGTGCCGGCCTTTGCCGTGCCGGTGGCCTCGGTGGCGGACACGGCGCCGGTCGCCGCAGCGGCGGGTGCCGAGGGGGCGGAGGGTGGCCTGGTGTCGGCCTTCGCCGTGCCGGATGCCGCAGCGGGGCGCGGGGAGACGGCCGGGGCGGACACCGCGCCGGTTGCCGGGGAGGCGGGCTCGGAGGGGGCGGAGGGCGGCCCGGCGTCGGCCTTCGTCGTGCCGGTCGCCTCGGCGGCGGGTTCCGAGATGGCGGCGGGTGGCCCGGCGCCGGTCTTTGCCGTGCCGGGTGCCGCGGCGGCGCGCGGGGAGACGGCTGCGGCGGACATGGCGCCGGTTGCCGGGGAGGCGGAGCCCGACGAGGTCCGCGACTCCCGCGGGTACGCGGCGGCGCGGGCGGGTGCGGTGGCGGCTGCCCGCGGGGTGGACGCGGAGGCGGCGGGGGTTGATGCGGTGCGTACCCGCGCGGTGGGGGCTGGTTGGTGGCGCTCCGGGGTGGCCTCGTCGGACGTGGTGGCGGCTGCCGACGGGGCGGACGTGGAAGCGGCGGGGGCTGATGGGGTGCGTACCCGTGCGGTTGCGCCTGCCGGCGGGGTGCGGGCGGAAGCGGCGGGGGCTGATGCGGTGCGTACCCGTGCGGTGCGGGCCGGGGCATGGTTGGACGACGGGGGGCGGGCCGAGGCGGCACGCAGGGCGCGGATCGGAGTGCCGCCTGGCGAGGGCACGGCGGAGGGCGCCGCGGCGCGTACCGGCGACCCGCGGTACGGCGACGTCGTCACCGTCGACTTCGGAACCCGTTCCGCCGTGCGCCGCACCGCGCGACGCCGCCCCCTGTCGCCGTCCGTGGCCTGAGCTCGCCGGGGCCCCCGCCCGTCGCGGCGCCCCTTGCCGGCGACGCCGGATCGGTACGCGGGGTCCACGGCCTCGCCTGCCACGACGGAGGCGGCCCAACCCCTGTGCCGGAGCACCCGGCCGCGGCGGCGCCGCTACGTGCGCGGCCCGGCTCAGCTCTTCTGCCGCCGCCACGTGTGCGGCCCCGCTACGCCGCCGCCGCGTGTGCGGCCCCGCTACGCCGCCGCCGTGTGTGCGGCCCGGCTCTGCCGCCTGAGGGACCGGCCCGGCGCCGCCGCATGAGAGACCGGCCCGGCGCCGCCGCATGTGGGACCGGCCTGGCGCCGCCGCATGTGGGACCGGCCCGGCGCCGCCGCTCGCGAGACCGGCCCCGGGCGCCTCGCCCGCTGGGTGACCCCTTACGGGACCGGATCGTCACCGCCCCACCTCGGGGGCGCCTGGTGCCAGGCGGTTTCGGGGGAGCGGGCCGGCTCCGTCCCGGAGCGTGCGGCAGTGGCCGCCCTCTCGGGACCGGCGGGAAAGCGGCAGTACCCGCCCCAGCGTGCGCGGCAGCGGCCGCTCGCGCGTGAGCGGCCGGACAGCCTGACCGGGGAGGCCGTCGTGCCACGGCGGTACAACGCGCAGGCGGCGCCGTGCGCTTCGCGACCATCGGCTCGGGCATGCGCCGACGGGGTACCCCGGACACCGCGTCAGGCGCCCCCGATGCGATGCCCCATCGCGACCAGCGGCTCCGGGCTGCGCCGACGGGGTACATCGGACACCGCGTCCGGCGCCCCCCGATGCGGTGTCTCGTTGCGACCAGAGGATCCGGGCTGCGCCGACGGGGCGCCCCGGCCGCCGCGCCGGGCGCCCGCCCGATTCGGCGTCCTGTCGCAGGCGGTGGCGCAGGGGCTCGCGCGGTTCCGTGTCCCGGTGCAGAGGGTGGCGCAGGGCCCCCGCGCGGGCTCCGCATGCCACGGCGGCCCCGCGTATGCGGCTCGGCCGCGCCGGGCGGGAGCTCGCATCCCGCGCAGTCCCGGTGGGAGCGGCGCGGTGCCTCGGGGTCCGCATGCCACGGCGCGGTGGTCCCGCATCTGCGGCTCGGCGGACCGAGGGGGGCTGGCAGCCCGCGCAGTCTCCGGCGGAAGCGGCCCAGTGCCTGGGTCCGCAGATGCCAGACCACTGCGGCGCTGCGGCTCGGCGGCCCCAGGCGGGGGCTCGCGTCCCGCGTCGCCCCGGCGGTCCCCGGGTGGGGGGTGGCGTCCGTGCGGTCTTAGGGTCCGCATGCCACGGTGGCCCGGGCGTTGCGGCCCCCCGGCCGGGGGGGGCGCGTCCCGGTCAGTGGCGGTGGGAGCGGCAGCCCGCAGGCCGCGGCCGTTCCGGCGGGGGCCGGGGCCGCGGGTGAATGCCCGCCCCGCCGGGGTGGGCCCGCTTGACCCGTGGGCTGGGGGGAACTTAGGTTCGCACGGCTTGATTCCGCCGTTCCGGGACGGGGTCGGCCGCAGCGGGATAGAGGGGTCATGACCTGGGACAACGAGACCGGCGCGCTCGCCGTGCTGGAGCTCCTCGCCCAGGAGGCGCCCCCGGCGCGCTTCGACGAGCTGCTGCCCGCCGCGCTGCACTCCGGCGCCGACGAGGCCGCGCTGACCCGCCTCGCCCGGGCCACCTCCCTGGCCCGTACCGTCCTGGCCGGCGTCGAGCGGGGCCGCGCCCGCGAGGCGGCGCTCTCCGCGCTCGTCGACACCGCGCACGACCTGACCTCGCCGTACGACCTCGACACCCTGCTCCGCGTGATCACCCGCCGCGCCCGTCGCCTGCTCAACTTCGACATGGCGTACGTGAGCCTGCGCCGCCCCGACGGCACCTCCTACGTCCACACCTCCGAGGGCGACACCACCGCCGTGGGCGTCGGGCTGGAACTGGGCGCCGGACCGACCCTCGGCACCCTCGCCCAGCAGCGCCGCGCCGCCGTGTGGAGTGCCGACTACCCCTCGGACGACACCGTCCCGCACGGCCCCGCCGTCGACGAGGTGGTCCGCGCCGAGGGCCTGCACGCCGTCATCGCCGTCCCCCTGCGGCACGGCGACTCCACCCTGGGCGCGCTGTACTGCGCGGACCGCACGGTCCGGCACTTCACCCCGGACGAGGTCGGGGTGCTGCTCTCCCTCGCGGACCTCGCCGCGATCGCCATCCAGAAGGCCGGCCAGCTGGAGCGCACCCGGGACGAGTTCGCCGGGCTGGAGCAGCTGAACGCGGCGACCAACACGGCCCTGACCCGGGTCCGCCACCTGTGGGACTGCCACGCGCGGCTGGTCCGCCTGGTGCTCGACGGCGCCCGCCTCCCCGCCGTGGCACGCGCGACCGCGGACGCGCTGGACGGTGTGCTCCAGGTACGGGACGCCGGGGGCGGGGTGCTGACGGCGGCCGACGAACTTCCCGGCCTCGACGAGGAGGCCGTCGACCGGGCCGCGCTGCAGGCGCACACCGGCCGGAGCCCCGTACCGCTGCCCGGTGACGTCTGGGTGGCGCCGGTGACGGCCGGCGCGGAGAACCTCGGGGTGCTGGTGCTGCGCGCGTCCGCCCCGCTGACGGAGGAGGACGTCCGGCTGCTGGAGCTGGCGGCGCACTCGGTGGCCGCGCTGCTGCTGATCCAGCGCGGTACGGCGGCGGCCGAGGGCCCGGTGCGCGACGAGTTGCTGCAGGACCTGCTGAGCCGGCCGCACCGCACCGACCTGGACCTGCGCGAGCGCACCCGCCGTCTGGGGCTCGACCTGGACGTGCCGCACGTGGTGGTCGTGGCCCGGCCCGAGGGAGGGGAGCTGGGGAAGGCGGTCGCCTGGGCGAGTTCGTACGCGTACCGCCACAACGGCCTCAAAGCCGTCCGGCGCGGCCGGATCGTGCTCCTGCTGCCCGGTGAGGACGCCTCGGCGGCCGCCCGCCGGGTCTCGGCGGAGCTCTCCCCGCTCCTCGGGCACCCCGTCTCCACCGGAGCGGCCGGCCCCGCCCGCGGCGCCCCGAGCGTGGCCTCCACCTACGAGGAGGCCTCCCGCTGCCTGGACGCCCTCACGGCACTCGACGGGGCGGGCGGCTCGGCCTCGCTGAGCGAACTGGGCTTCCTGGGGCTGCTGCTGTCGGCCGACCACGACGTGGACGCGTTCATCCGCGCCACGATCGGCCCGGTCCTGGAGTACGACGTCACCCGCCAGACCGAGCTCACCCACACGCTGGAGGCGTACTACGACTCCGGCTGCAGCCCCACGCACGCCGCGGAGGCCCTGCACGTCCACCCGAACACGGTCTCCCGCCGCCTGGAGCGGATCGCGGAACTGCTGGGCGAGGGCTGGCAGAAGCCGGCCCGCGCGCTGGACCTCCAGATGGCGCTGCGCCTGCGCAGGACCCGGGCGGTCCTCCAGGACCGCCGCGGGGCGCCGCCGGAGAGCTGATCCCCGACGGGCTGACCGCTCCCCCCGCGGACGCGGTCAACCCGTGGGGGCCAGCTCCGCCTGTGGCCGTACGGCGGCGGCAGCGGCGGCGCCGGCGGTGCGGCGCGCGCCGAGCTGGGCCGGGACCGTACGGGGCTCCGGGCCGGTGCGGGAGCCCTGCCGGACGCGCGCGCCGAGCTCCGCCTTGGCGGCCTCCGGTGCGCTGCGGGCTCCCTCGGGGCGGACCTCCGGGCGCAGCCGGGAGGCCAGTGCGGGGCGGATCGCCGAGCGGCCGCGCGCGACCGGCACGGAGGCACCGGCGAGCTCGGACCCGGCCGTCCGCCCGACGGGCGTCCCCCCGGTGGTCGCCTGCCCGGCGGCCGTGCGCGCAGCGGCCGAGTGCCCGCCGGTCGCCCGCCCCGCCGCCGCCGTCCGGCCCGCCGGGACCGGGGTGCCCATGCCCCCGCCCAGGGCGAGGGCCGCGTGGGCGACCGACGCGAGCGTCGCGTGCCGGTTCCAACCGGGCAGCGAGCGGCCCGAGAAGTCCCGCAGCCCGACCTCCTGGACGCTCAGCCGGGCAGCCTCCTCGACCCGCAGCGCCTGCTTCGTCATGCGCATCAGCGCGGGCGGCGGAGTCCTCGCCATGTCCGTCACCCACAGCTCCGTCGGCAGCCGGCGCGCGTCCGTCCACTCACCGAACAGCAGCATCTCGCGCCGCCGCCCGGACGAGGGGTCCGGCACCAGGACCCGGACCGTCGCCATGAGCGACCCGGACCGGGTCCCCGGCCGCTGCGGGTCGGCCCAGTCCACCGGCATGCGCAGGCCCCGTACGTTCTGCAGGATGTCCCGGGCGGCGAGCGTGCCCGCCCCGTACCCGGGCAGCGCCGGGTCGCTCACGAGCAGCCGCGCGGTGGGGCTGACCCGCGCCACCACCGGCACCTTGGCCTCGGCGAAGCGATTCAGGGTGAAGCGGGTCCCGATGTCGCGGATGTCCAGGACCACCGGGCGGACGGGCAGCCGCCCCTCGCGGACGTGCTCCAGCACCCCGCTCACCGCGCACGCCTCGTACGACTCCTCCGCGGGCCCGTCCTCCGGGTGGAACAGCCGCCACCCCACCGGGGTCGTCACCCCGGCCGCACCGGCCGAGGTGAACCAGGTGCCGAAGGCCTGCTGGCCCCGGAACATCTGCCCCTGGTGCGGGTCGAAGCGGTGCCCGGCCCCCACCGAGTGGTCCCCGCCCTTCGGGATCGCCATCGGCTGCAGCACCCACGCGCCCAGCGGGGTGGTCCGCCCCAGGTAGCGCGTGAGGGCGGCGCGGATCGGCTCCCAGTCCCAGGTGGAGCTGGCGATGAAGTGGTGCAGCGCCTGCTCCGCGGCCGGTCCGGCGGGCCCGATGTGCCGGGCGATGTTCCGGATCGACTTGCGGCCCTCGGCGGCGAGCAGAGCGCGTACGTACTGGCGCCCGCGCTCGCGCTGGTCCCGGCGCCGCAGCGAGGTGAACACCGCCGCGCACAGCTCCTCGGCCGCGTCGTCCACCGGACCCCCCCGGATCCGGCCGGCCCGAGTGCCCTCGATGGCGCTGGTGTTCACGACTTCCCCCTTCGTCGACGGCACCCCAACGGTCCGCCGCGGGGCCCCCGCGGGGGGAGGTGCGCCGGGCACACACCTGGGCCGCCGGGTGGTGGGGGGCCCACCACCCCGGCGCCGGAGCAGGGGTGATGCCCGCTCACACCGGGCGCCGCGGCGCCGGGGGCGGCGTGGGGCGGCGTGCGGGCCGCGTACGGGCGGCCCCGCGCCGCGCGTGCCGCCCCCGTCCCGGCAAGGCCGCGCGGCCGCGCGGCCGGCGCCCGCGTGCCGCCCCGCATACCCCAGACTGGGCCCATGTCCATTCACCAGAACCTGCTCGGGGGCCCCGCCCCCACCCACCTCCCCGACGAGCCGGGCCGCGCGGCCGTCGCGGCGGGCACGCCCGCCGTCGAGGTGGCCGCAGCACACCCGACCTCCTCCCTCGCCTGGGCGCTGCTGGCCGACGAGGCCTTCGCCGCCGGCCGCGCCGTCGAGTCGTACGCGTACGCCCGTACCGGCTACCACCGCGGCCTGGACGCGCTGCGCCGGGCCGGCTGGAAGGGCCACGGCCCGGTGCCGTGGGAGCACGAGCCGAACCAGGGCTTCCTGCGCGCCCTGCACGCCCTGGCCCGCGCGGCCGGGGCGATCGGCGAGAAGGAGGAGTACGAGCGCTGCTCGACCTTCCTGCGCGACTCCTCGCCGACGGCGGCGGACACGCTGGACGCCTGAGCCGGGCCCGGCCGACCGGCGGGGAGCCCGACGCGGGAAACATGACCTGCGTCACTCCCCGCTGGAGCCCCGCCGGGGGAGGGTCCTATGATGCGGGCAGGGGACCGGGGCTCCACTCACCTCACGGAAGGGGCGGACCGCTACCCGGAAGCACGTGTCGAGGAGACAGCGATGTCGAACACCCTTGATGCCTCCGGAGCCGGTTCGGACACCCCGAACCTCGACTTCGCCGGCACGACCCCCTACGAGGACTATGTCCAGGCGGACGTCCTCACCCACCTCCAGCACCTGCGCTCGGACGACCCGGGCGAGATGGTCTTCCTGGTCACCACCCAGGTCATGGAGCTGTGGTTCACGGTCATCGTCCACGAGTGGGAGACGGCGGCCCGCGCGCTGCGCGAGGACCGGATCCCCGTCGCGATGGACGCGCTGAAACGATCCCTCCGCGAACTGGAGGCGCTCAACGCCTCCTGGCGTCCGCTCGCCCAGCTCACCCCGGGCCAGTTCAACTCCTACCGCTCCGCGCTCGGCGAGGGCTCCGGCTTCCAGTCGGCGATGTACCGCCGGATGGAGTTCCTGCTCGGCGACAAGTCGGCCTCCATGCTGGTCCCGCACCGGGGCGCGCCGCGCGTCCACGCGGAGCTGGAGAAGGCCCTCCACGAGCCCAGCCTCTACGACGAGGTACTGCGCCTGCTGGCCCGCCGCGGCCTGCCGGTCCCGGCCGCCGTGCTGGACCGCGACCTCGCGCAGCGCTACGAGCCCTCGCCCGAGGTCGAGGCCGTCTGGACCGCGCTCTACGGCTCCCCGGACGAGAACCTCGACCTGCACCGCCTCGGCGAGGTCCTCACCGACGTCGCCGAGCTCGTCTGGCGCTGGCGCAACGACCACCTGGTCGCCACCCGGCGCGCGATGGGCGCCAAGACCGGTACGGGCGGCTCCGCCGGCGTGGCGTGGCTGGAGAAGCGCGCGACGAAGAACGTCTTCCCCGAGCTGTGGACGGCGCGCAGCCATGTTTGACGCGACCCAGATACCCGGCGGGCCGGGCGCGGGCGTCCTGGTCGCCCGCGCCGCCGCCCTCGACGCCGCCGACGAGCTCGGCAAGCTCCGCGAGCGGTTCACCCTCCCCGAGGGCGTCGTCTACCTCGACGGCAACTCCCTCGGCGCGCTCCCGGCAGGCGTCGCGGCCGCCACGGCCGACGTCGTCGCCCGCCAGTGGGGCGAGCTCCTCATCCGCTCCTGGGACGAGAGCGGCTGGTGGACCGCGCCCGAGCGCATCGGCGACAGGATCGCCCCGCTCCTCGGCGCCGCCCCCGGCCAGGTGGTCGTGGGCGACTCCACGAGCGTCAACCTCTTCAAGGCCCTGGTCGGCGCGGCCCGCCTCGCCTCCCCGATGCGCGGCAAGATGCTGGTCGACGCCTCCACCTTCCCGACCGACGGCTACATCGCCGAGTCGGCCGCCCGGATGACCGGCCTGGCCGTCACCCCGGTGGACCCCTCGCGGGCGGCCGAGGAGATGGACGGGGACACCGCCGTCGTCCTGCTCAACCACGTCGACTACAAGACCGGCCGGCTGCACGACCTCCCCGGCCTCACCGCCGCCGCGCACGAGGCGGGGGCCCTGATCGTCTGGGATCTCTGCCACTCCGCCGGAGCCCTGCCCGTCGGCCTCGACGAGCACGGCGTCGACCTCGCGGTCGGCTGCACGTACAAGTACCTCAACGGCGGTCCCGGAGCGCCGGCGTACCTGTACATCGCCGGCCGCCACCAGGCCGGCTTCGACTCCCCGCTGCCCGGCTGGAACGGCCACGCCGAGCCCTTCGCGATGACCCCGGGCTACCTGCCGGCCGAGGGCGCCGCGCGCGGCCGGGTCGGCACCCCGGACATCCTGTCCATGCTGGCGCTGGAGTCGGCGCTCGACGCCTGGGACGGGGTCTCGGTCGAGGCCGTCCGGGCCAAGTCCCTCGCGCTGGGCGACTTCTTCCTGGCGTGTGTGGCGGAGTACGTCCCGCAGGGGAGGGTCGAGTCGGTCACCCCGGTCGAACACGACCGGCGCGGCAGCCAGGTCTCGCTGCGCACCGACAACGCCCGCGAGGTCATGCGCGAGCTCATCTCCCGGGGCGTCGTCGGCGACTTCCGCGCCCCTGACGTCCTGCGCTTCGGCTTCACTCCGCTGTACGTCGGATTCGCCGACGCGGAGCGTGCCGCACGCACACTGGGTCACATTTTCGGGTGACCTTCTAGCGAAACGTCACCTCACAGGGCGGGCGGGGCCACGGCTCCGCCCGCTCCGGCACATCCCGGGCCCCGCACGGAACGCCGCGTTCCAGACTGATACGGTCCCGCTCTGCCGGAACACCGGAACATCTGTCCCCGCTGTCCCACGCGTTACCGAGAGGTTGAGCCGATGACGGACCCCGCCGCAGTGGAACGGGACGCCGCCGAGGCCGCCTCGGCCTTCTCCCATCCGCCCGTCGCGCCCGACGCGACCGCCGCGTACGGGGAGCACCCCGACCAGCTCGTGGACTTCTACGCCCCCCGCGGCGAGGGCCCCGAGAAAGTCCCGCTGATCGTGGTCCTGCACGGCGGTGCCTGGCGCGCCCCGTACGACCGGCAGCACATCACCCCCTTCGTCGACTTCCTCGCGCGCCGGGGCTTCGCCGTGGCCAACGTCGAGTACCGGCGCGGGAGTTCCCTGCCGCACCAGGATGCCGAGGGGCCGATGGCCGGCCGCTGGCCGGAGACCTTCGACGACGTCGCCGCCGCCATGGACGCCCTCCCGGGACTGGCGGCCGTCGCGCTGCCGCGGGCCGACGTCCGCCGGGTGGTGGTCACCGGGCACTCCGCCGGCGGCCAGCTGGCGCTGTGGGCCGCGGCCCGGCACGTGCTCCCGCAGGGGTCCGCGTGGAGGCTGCCTTCCCCGCCGATGCTGCGCGGCGTGGTGGCGCTGGCCCCGATCGCGGACTTCGCGGTGGCGGAGGAGCTGGGCGTGTGCGGGGGCGCCAGTGCGCAACTTCTGGGCGGGGCGGAGCACTTCACCACCCGTCTGCCCTTCGCGGACCCGGCGGCCCTGCTGCCGACCGGTATCGCCACGGCGGTGGTGCACGGCCGGGACGACATCGTGGTGCCGGCGCGGGTGGCGGAGTCGTACGTGGACGCGGCGGCGAGGGCGGGGGAGACGGTGGGGCTGACCCTGCTGGACGGGGCCGGTCACTTCCCGCTGATCGACCCGGCGGCGGACGCCTGCGCGGTGGTGGCCGAGGAGATCTCGCAGCTCGCCTGGTAGAGCCCGGCGGCGCGGTGCAGGAGCAGCGCGTGCACGAGTCGGTCCCCGGCGCCCGGTGGACACCGCCAGGCGAGCGGCCAGCAGCCGTCGCGCTCCGGTACGGGTACGAAGCTCGTACGCAGCGGCCCCGAGGTCAGCCGGGTGAATCCGGGCGGCCACATCCGGTATGCCGCCCCGCCGACGGGGATCAGGAAGTACACGGGCCGGCGGCCGTTGGCCTGGACGACGATGGGCCCGGGGTCACCCCCTGTGAGCGTGGCGAGGAGATCGGCGAGGTTCCGTCCGGTGTCACCGTCCACACGTACGGCGTCAAATTGCACGCCTGCCTTGCGCATAGCGATTCCCCTGGCCGGGATCCAGCGGGGGGCCCGCGCGTCGGCGGCGTCACTTTCAGTGTTCATGAGACGAGTCTGATGGTCCCGCCCTACCGTTTTCCATGGCTCCGACTCGACGGGGCGAAACGGTAGGAACTCGACCTGTGGTGGTAGTGCCTGGTTGAGTCCGGTTGAGCGGGGGTGCCATGGCGAAGGCGGCCAACAAGGAGACGGCGGGTGGGACGACTCGCCTGGTGTCGCACCTGGCCCGCGCGTTGCGCGAGAAGGAGAAACTGACGCAGAGGGAGCTGGGGGAGAAGCTCGGCTACTCGGCCGCTGCCATCAGCGCATTGGAGACCTGTGCGCAGCCCGCGAGTGACGAGATGCTGATCGGGTTGGAGGAGGCGATCGGTGACGGCCTCGGTGTCTTCGAGGTGGCGCGCGAGCTTGTCAGGCTGGACAGGTATCCGGCTCAGTTCAAGGACTTCGCGGGCCTGGAACAGAAGACGTTGGCGGCGTCCTCGTATCAGCCGCTCGTGATCGACGGAATCTTCCAAACGAGGGCCTATGCTTCCGCGCTGATCAACGGGAGCTTTCCTCCGGTTTCGGACCGACGCGTTGCGGAACTGGTCGACGGCCGGATGGCGCGGAAGGCCTTGTTCGACCGGGACCCGGTGGCACTGATCGAGCTGGTCGTGGAGGAGTCCGTGCTTACGCGCCGGGTCGGCACCGAGGAGGTGATGCAGGCCCAGATGCAGTGCCTGCTCCACTACGCCCGGCGACGCAACGTCACCCTCCAGGTCCTGCCGCCGAACCGGGGCGAGCGCACCGATCACGTCGGCCTGTACGGCCCGCTCAAACTCGTCGAAACACCCTCCCATGATCATCTGGTCTATCTGGAGGTGCAGGACGAAGGCCTGCTGATCAGCGACCCGGCAAAGGTGAGCATGTACACACAGCGGTATGCAAAGATCCGCGCACAGGCCCTTAGCCCTGATGAATCGCTGGGCCTCATCGAGAGGTTGGCGGGAGAGCATCAATGAGCAGCACACTACGGTGGTTCAAGTCGAGCTACAGCAATCCCAGTGGGGGTGATTGCGTCGAGGTGGCCGCGTGCCCCGTGGCCGTGCATGTGCGGGACTCCAAGAATCCCGGGCCGACGCTCACCCTGGCCGGCGAGGCCTGGGCCGATTTCACGGGGTGGGCTGCCCGTTAATCGGGCACGCCGGGACAGAGCCGGGCCAATTCCCCCCGCCCGCCCGGATACCCCGGTGATCGCCCGCTCGGCGCTATGTAGGCTGTGCGCGAGCTCATGCTGAGCGCGTTCAAAAGCTGAAAAACGGGGGGTTCGGTGCGCAATCGCCGACTCGCAATATCCGCTGCCGTCGTGGCGGCGAGCATCATCTCCGTACCCGGTACGGCTCAGGCCGCCGATCCGGTCAAGCCCGCCGTGCAGGGGGCGGGAGCGCCCGCCTTCGAGCCGAGGGCGGGCGCGGCGGAAGCGTTCGGGACCTTCACCGGCGCCGCCGCCGCCGACAGCACGAGGCTGGCCATCTTCCTGAGCGCCCGGATGTCGTCGGCGCACGGTTTCGAGCTGACGACCTCCCTCAGCCGCGGGAATCCGCCGCTGGAGGCCACCATCGACTGGGGCGACGGGACCACGGAGACGGTGCACGTCTCCGGTAGCTCGGAGCTGCGGACCACGCACGTCTACAAGGAGCTCGGCGAGTACACGATCAAGGCCGCCGTGGCCGACCCCGTCCTCGGGACATCCGCCTCGAACGAGGTGCGGGTCAAGACGATGGGCTCGGAGTTCACCCCGTACGGTCCCAGCCGCCTGCTGGACACCCGCAGCGGTACGGGCACGGCGAGGGCCAAGGTCGGCGCGTACTCCTCCGCCCGCCTGAAGGTCGCCGGGAACGGCTCCATCCCCGCCGGGGTCACCGCCGTCGCCCTCAACGTGACCGCCACCAACACCACCAGCGCCGGGCACGTGAGCGTCTTCGCCTCCGGCACCCGGCGACCGACCGCGTCGAACATCAACTACGAGGCCGGCCGGACCGTCCCGAACCTGGTGATCGCGCGGGTCGGGGCGGACGGCTACGTCGAGCTGTACAACGGCGGCTGGGAGCCGATCGACCTCATCGCCGACGCGACCGGCTACTTCACCCAGGCGGAGGCGAGCGGGTACGTCCCCAAGGCCCCGATCCGGATCGTCGACACCCGCTACGGGATCGGCGCGCGGCGCGGGCCGGTCGCCGGCCAGGGCTCCTTCACCGTCAAGGCGGCCCCGGGCGCCACGGCCGTCGCGCTGAACGTGACGGTCACCGACCCGCGGGAGGCCGGCCACCTGACCGTCCACCCGGCCGGGCAGGCGGCGCCGACCACGTCCAACGTGAACTTCACCGCCGGGCAGACGGTCGCCAACTCCGTGATCGTGCCGGTCGGCGGGAACGGCGAGATCACCGTCCGCAACGGCGCCTGGGCCTCGTCCGACGTCATCGTGGACCTGGTCGGCACGTACGGCACCGACAGCGACGGCGCCTACGTGGCGGTCGAGCCGGTCCGGCAGATCGACACGCGCGAGAGCTGGTCCAAGGGGCCGTGGCCCGCGCGCGAGTACATCTGGCAGGCCTTCTCGGCCGGGCAGGAGGCCTGGGTGCTGAACACCACGGTCACCAACACGCTCGGCGCCGGCTTCCTGTCGGTCGCTCCGGACACCAACACCCTGGGCGACTACACCGACAAGACCGCCTACCCGCCGGCCCGTCCGGTCTCCTCCACCCTGAACTGGTCGAAGGGCGGCACGGTCGCCAACCTGGTCCAGGCGAGCTCCGGCAACTTCGGCATCGTCGACTTCTGGAACCAGGGCTGGGACAGCGCCGACCTGGTCGTCGACATCTTCGGCTACTACGAGAGCGAGTAGCCGAGCAGAACTCCGCGGCTCCCCGGGGCCGGCCCGTCGGCCGCCCCGGGGACGCCCGTCCTTCCTTCACCACACGCACACGAACAGAAATGGGGCTCGGTGCTCAATCGCCGACTCGTCATGTCCGCTGCCGCCGTCGTCACGGCGAGCATTGCGCTCATACCCGGAACGGCCCAGGCGGCCGACCCGGTCAAGCCCGCCGCCCAAGCGGTCTCCACTCCCGCCGTCGACCTCAAGAAGGCCGCGGCGGCCGCCTTCCAGCCCGCCACCAGCCCGGCGGGGCGTACGGTCCGGCAGGCGGCGCCGGCGGCCAGGAGCGGGGCCGCCGCCGCCCCGCAGAGCGCCGACACGGCCCAGGACGTCACCATCGGCCTGACGGCCGAGGGCACGAGCGGGCGCGGGCTGGAGCTCACCTTCGACATCACGAGCCCCGACGCGCGGCTCGACGTCGAGATCCTGTGGGGGGACGGCTACAAGGACAGCGCCGCCTCCTACGGCTCCAGCACGACCGTCCGGCCGCACCTGTACACCGAGGTCGGCGTGTACGAGGTCGAGGTGGTCGTGACCGACCACGACACCAACGCCAAGTACGCCAACTCCGTCACGTTCGCGACGTGGGGTTCCGAGTTCACCCCGTACGGCCCCACGCGTCTGCTCGACACGCGTAACGGCACGGGCGCCGTCCGCGCCCCCGCCCGCCCGTACTCCTCGACCAGGCTGAAGGTCGGCGGGAACGGCGGGATCCCGGCCGACGCCACGGCCGTGGCCCTCAACGTCACCGTCACCAACTCCTCCGCCGCCGGACACGTCACCGTGTTCCCGGCCGGCACGGACCGCCCGACGACCTCGAACGTCAACTACGAGGCCCGCCAGACCGTCCCGAACCTGGTGATCGTGCCGGTCGGCGAGGACGGCTACGTCGAGCTGTACAACGGCGGCTGGGAGTCGGTCGACCTGCTCGCGGACGTCACCGGCTACTTCAGCAACAAGGCGTCCAGCGGCTACGTGCCGCTGAACCCGGTCCGTGCCGTGGACACCCGTGCGGGCCTCGGCGCGGCGAAGGCCCCGGTCGCGGGCCAGTCGTCGTTCGACGTGAAGATCTCCGGCGCCAACAGCATCCCGTACGGCCTCAAGGCCGTGGCGCTGAACGTGACCGTGACCGCCCCGAAGGAGGCCGGTCACCTGACCGTCTACCCGACCGGGCAGGCCGCGCCGTCCACATCCAACGTGAACTTCACGGCGGGCCAGACGGTCGCCAACTCGGTCATCGTCCCGGTCGGTCCCGACGGGAGGATCAGCATCCGCAACGGCGCGTGGAACACCACCGAGGTGGTGGTCGACGTCGTCGGCTACTACACGCCGGAGAGCTGGAACACCTTCGTGCCCGTGCTGCCGGAGCGGCTGCTGGACACCCGGAGCGCCGACTGGGGGCTCGGTCCGCTGCCCGGGCGGGAGTACCTGCCCCTGCCCGTGTCCCCGGACGTCGTCGGCATCACCGGCTACGCGCTGAACACGACGGTCACCAACACGCGGGGCGACGGCTTCCTGTCGGTCGCCCCGGACCCGAACACGGCAGCGCAGTACGACAACCGCACGGCCGTGGTCCCGCCGCGCCCGGTCTCCTCCGCCCTGAACTGGACGCGGGGCAGGACCGTCCCGAACCTGGTGCAGGCGAGCGCCGGGGACACCGGCATCGTCGACTTCTGGAACCAGGGCTGGGACGACGCCGACGTGATCGTCGACATCTTCGGCTACTACGACAACAAGTAGCCGAGCAGAACTCCGCACGTCCCGGGGCCGGCCCGTCGGCCGGCCCCGGGACGGCGTATCCCGCACACCGCACACCGCACACACGTGAACAGAATTGGGGGGCCGGTGCGCAATCGCCGACTCGTAATGTCCGCCGCCGCTGTCGTCGCGGCAGGCATCGGTGTCATACCCGCCACGGCGCAGGCCGCCGATCCGGGCCCGCAGGGCGCGCGCGTGGTGGCGCCGTCCAACGGCGACGTGAAGAAGGGCGCGCAGTCCGCGCTCAAGAAGTTCACCAGCCCGGCCGAGCGCTCGGTCACCACCAGCCTTCCCGCGGCCGGGGGCGGGGCCGGAGCGGTCCAGCGCGCGCAGGGCGCCGAGGACGGCAACCCGAACCTGGCGATGGTGCTGGACGCGCAGTCCATGTCCGCCCACGGGTTCCACCTGGTCACCGCGATCTCCAGCGCGGACGCCTCGCTCAACGTCACCGTCGACTGGGGCGACAGCACCCCCGCCGACCAGGGCGACGCCTACGGCTCCGCCGAGCTGTCGTACCAGCACAGCTACAAGGAGCTCGGCAAGTACAACGTCACGGTCACCGTGGAGGACCCGGTGAACCAGAAGAAGGTCACCAACGTCCTGGAGATCGAGACCGCGGGCTCCGACTTCACCCCGTACGGTCCCACCCGTCTGCTGGACACCCGCAGCGGCACGGGCGCCGCGAAGGGCAAGGTCGCGGCGTACTCCTCGGCCAAGCTGCAGGTCGGCGGGAACGGCGGGATCCCGGCCGGGGTCACGGCCGTGGCCCTCAACGTCACCGTCACCAACGCCACCAGCGGTGGCCACGTGACCGTCTTCGGCTCGGGCACGGCCCGGCCGACGACCTCGAACGTCAACTTCGAGCCGGGCCAGACCGTGCCGAACCTGGTGATCGTGCCGGTCGGCAAGGACGGCAAGGTCGAACTCTTCAACGGCGGCTGGGAGGGCGTCGACCTCATCGCCGACGTCACCGGCTACTTCGGGCGGAAGGCGTCCAGCGGCTACACCGGCCGCGACCCGCAGCGCCTCGTCGACACCCGCGAGGGCCTCGGCACCGCGCGCGGCCAGCTCGGCGGCCAGAAGACCTTCACCGTCAAGGTGGCGGAGCCGGGACAGGCCACGGCCGTCGCGCTCAACATGACCGTCACCAACCCGCGCGAGGCCGGCCACCTGACCGCCTACCCGGCCGGGCAGGCGGCGCCGACCACGTCCAACGTGAACTTCACGGCGGGCCAGACGGTCGCCAACGCGGTGATCGTGCCGGTGGGCGCGGACGGCCGCATCACCGTCCGCAACGGCGCCTGGGCCGGCGCCGACGTCATCGTGGACATCGTCGGCGCGTACGGCACCTCCAGCCAGGGCGCCTACATGCCCGTCGAGCCGTGGCGCATGATCGACACCCGTGCCGCGAACTGGCCGTACGGACCGGTGTCCCCCCGCGGCTATGTCGTCAGGGACGTCTCCGCGGGCTGGCCGCACGTCTCCGGGTACGTGATGAACACGACGGTCACCAACACGCGGGGCGACGGCTTCCTCTCGGTGGCCCCGGACCCGAACACGTGGGAGTCGATCGAGAACGGCACCGACGTGTGGCCGCCGCGTCCGATCGCCTCCACCCTGAACTGGACGAAGGGCAAGACCGTCCCGAACCTGGTCCAGGTGAGCTCCGGCAACAACGGCGTCGTCGACTTCTGGAACCAGGGCTGGGAGGAAGCCGACCTGATCGTCGACATGTTCGGCTACTACGAGACGAACTGAGGCGGCGCACCACGCCCGAGTAGTGCCCCGGCGCCCCGGGACCGGCTCCCCGC
>NZ_JBHXRU010000101.1:0-20841 GCF_042716255.1 Streptomyces sp. NPDC058662
GGGCGGCGATGCGGGGGCCCGGGTGGGGCCGCGGGGCGGCGGCCCGGGTGAGGCCGCGGGGCGGCGGCCCAGGTGAGGCCGCGGGGCGGCGGCCCAGGTGAGGCCGCGGGGCGGGGTGGGGTGGGGTGGGCGGGCCGAACGGTTTCGGGGGCGGGGCAGGGCGGGCCGGGGCGGGGGGCTGACAGGATGCGGGGATGGCGACGGTGAACGAACCCCGGACGGGGACGGGGACGGACACGGGAACAGGGACGGGGACGGTCGTGGGCCCGGGGACCCGGGCGGGGCGGGGGGCCGGAACGGCACTCCCGGCGGGACCGCCGGTGCGTGTCCCGGCGAGCCCCGACGAAGCGCGGCTACCGGCTGGCGTCTCGGCGAGCCCCAGGGCGCGCGTTCCAGCGGGACTCCCGGCGGGCGTCACGGCGGCCGTCACGGCGGGACTCCGGGCCGGCCGCCCGGTCGGCGTCACGGCCGAGCCTGCGGCGGGCGTCACGGCCGAGCCCGCGGCCGGCGTCACCGCCGGCCTGCCGGTGGACTTCGTCCTGGCGAAGGCGGCCGTGTACGACCCGGCCGGCTTCGTCTGCTCCCGACCGGTGGCCGAGCCGGAGAGCGCCGAGTACGCGGCGTACGCCTTCACCCTCGACGGCCTGTCGGTCCGCTTCCGCGCGGCCAGGACCACCCCGACCAAGGTCGGCCAGTTCGTCACCGTGTGGCAGCGGTCCGCGCGGGGGCCGATCCGCCCCTTCGACACCGGGGACGGGATCGACCTCGTCGTCGTCAGCAGCCGCGAAGGGGACCGGTTCGGGCAGTTCGTCTTCCCGCGCGAGGTGCTGTGCGAGCGCGGTGTCGTGTCCCGCGACGGATCCGGCGGCAAGCGGGGGTTCCGCGTCTACCCGCCATGGGTGGTCCCGCCCAACCGCCAGGCTGCCGTGAGCCAGGCATGGCAGGTGCGCCACTTCCTGCACCTCGACGCACAGCGCCCCGTCGACCTGGCGCGCGCCCGCTCGCTGTACCGCCCGTAGCGGGGTGCCCGCCCGTAGCGGGGTGCCCGCCCGTAGCGGGGTGCCCGCCCGTAGCGGGGTGCGCGCCCGTAGCCGGGGTACCACCCGCAGCGGCCCGCTCGTCGCGGCGGGGCCCCGGCGCGCCCGAAAACATACCTCCCGCGATCACCGGGACTTCCCCGCCCACCACGCCCTAGGATCGGCCCATGGCTGATCTCTACGCCCTCGACCTGGCGTTCGACCTCGACGAAGCCACCCCGGACACCGTCCTCGCGGAACTCCGGCGCCAGCTCGCGCCGTCCGTCGAGGACGCCTACGAGGACCCGTACGCCTCCTCCCCCCTCCTCGCCGCCCGCGGCCCGGCCCTGCGGATCGGGGGCGTGCTCGTCGGGGAGTTCACGCGTGGCGCCAGAGGCGGCTGGGCTCTCACCGCCCGGCAGGAGATCCACGAGGAGCAGCTGCCCGACCTGGAGGACCTCCTCACGGCGCTGGCCCCGCACATCCGCCCGCCGGGCCCGGTCGGCCGGCTCCGCCACTACGAGCACGAGGCCCCGGACCTGCTCGTCCTGCGCGAGGGCCGCGTGGTCCAACTGGCACTGGACCGCCGCTGACGCCACCCCGGCCGACGGGCACGCGGGCACACGGCAGCCGGCCCGTCACCTCCGCCGGACCGGTCCGGTCGGCACCGTCCCGGCGGCAGCCGTGCGGCAGCGGGCCGCTCCCGGCCGGGATGCGGGTACGCGGGGCCGGGGGCAGTCTGGAGGCGTGGGAGCCGAGCGGGCGGAGGCGGCCGGGGCGCAGAACGGCCCGGGCACCGCCGCGGAACGGGTGGCGACCGGGATCCTGGAGAACCCCGTCGTCGGCATGGCCCCCTGGATCGCCTTCTCCCTCCTCGTCGGCCCGGGCCGCTTCGAACTCGCCGTCGGGCTGGCGCTGGCGGTGTCCGTGGCCCTGGTGGTCTTCGGACGCCTCGTGCGGCACGGCGCCTCCTGGAAGATCCTCGAACTGTCCGACCTCGTCTTCTTCACCGCCATGACGTTGATCGGCCTCGCCGCCGGACCGGGCACCCTGCGCTGGCTGGAGACGTACGCGGGCGAGGTCTCCAACATCGCGCTGACCGTGATCGCCTTCGGCTCCATGGCGGTGCGGACGCCGTTCACGCTCCAGTACGCCCGCGAGCGCGTCGACCCGTCCCGCTGGCACACGCCCGCCTTCGTGCGCGCCAACTACGCCATCACCGGCGCCTGGGGCCTGGCCTTCCTCGCGGCGGCGGTCGCGGGCGCGTACGGGGACCTGGTGCTGCGGAACCCGAACAACATCTGGACGGGCTGGATCATCCAGATCCTGGCGATCGTCGCGGCCCTGCGCTTCACCGCCTGGTACCCCGAGGTGGTCCGCGCCCGCGCCCGCCGCGCGGCCGGCGCCCCGGACGCCGGCCCCGAACCGGGCACAGCCTCCCTGCTCCTGCCGCTGGCCGGTCTGCTGGTCCCGATCGGCATCGCGGTGCTGGTCTTCGACGCGGCGTGGTGGCTGGGAACGGCCCTGATCGTGGCGGGCGTCCTCGTCACGAAGGCCCTGCGGAAACGGGACCCGACCGGCATCCGGACGAAGGGGACGGCCTAGTTCCGGCCACGGCACTAGCTCCCCACGGTGCCGAACTCGGCGCGCCCCGCGACCCGGTAGCTGTGGATGGCGATACCGCTCTGCGTGGTGCGGGAGGCGGTCAGCTCGCAGGCCGTCGGCAGGCTGCCCGTGGGGAACAGCCGTCGCCCGGTGCCGAGGAACACGGGGAAGACCAGCAGGTTCAGCTCGTCGACGAGGTCCCGGGCCAGCAGCCACTGCGCCAGCGCCCCGCTGCCGTGCACCTGGAGCTCCCCCTCCAGCCCGTCCTTGACCCGGATGATCTCGCTCTGCAGGTGCTCGCCGTCCAGCACCGTGGTCCCCGACCAGGCCGGGTCCTTGAGGGTGGTCGAGGCCACGTACTTCGGTAGGCCGTTCAGCCGTCCCGCGATCGGGTCCGAGGGGTCGGTCTGGCGCGGCCAGTAGCCCGCGAAGATCTCGTAGGTCCGCCGCCCGAGCAGGAAGGCCCCGACCCGGTCGAAGACCTCGGTCATGTACTCCCCCATGCCCGCGTCGGCGTACGGCGTCACCCAGCCGCCGTACTCGAAGCCCCCGCTGCGGTCCTCCTCCGGCCCCCCGGGCGCCTGCATCACACCGTCGAGGGTGACAAAAGTGGTGAGACTCAACTTCCCCATGACTGCGCACTCCCATCTCGGGCCGACCCGACGCCGGCCCCTACACATGCAGACTCCCGGACCCCCACGAACTCACCGCCCCGCCACGCCCGCTCCCCCGCTCAGACCTCACCCTCTCCGGCCACACGACCCGCCCGCCGCCCAGACCGACGGCAAACACGGAGTCGACTCCCCGAGGCCGCGACCGGCACCCTCGACCACCGGCTGAAGAGGATCACCGACCTCTGGTTCGAGTCCGTGCCCGAGCACGCCGCCCGGATGATCCGCACTGCCTGGGCCCTCGGCAGCCGAGACGACCTCAAGCACCTGAACCTGCGCAAGTGGGCCCACATGCTCGGCTTCCGCGGCCACTTCTCCACCAAGACCCACGCCTACTCCACCACCCTCGGCGCCCTCCGGGCCGCCCGAGCCGCATGGCACCGCCGCCACACCCCTCCGCCCTCACCGACCACCCTCGTCCTCGCCCACTGGGCCTATGACGGCACCGGCCCCACCCCCGACCTCGAATGCCTCGCCGCATTCATCGGCGGCCCGACACGCGAAAAGGGAGTGACCGCCGGTGCGTGACGACGAACTCCTCACCGTCCCCGAGGCGATGGCCCGCCTCAAGATCGGCCGCTCCGCCCTCTACGACCTCCTGCGCACCCGCCGCCTGGCCTCGCTGACCATCGGCCGCGCCCGACGCATCCCCACCCGCGCCCTGAACGACTACGTCCAGCGCCACCTGGAAGAAGCCGCCCGATGACCGCCACCAAGCGCAAGAAGGCCCGCGCGAACGGCGAAGGCACCATCTACCAGCGCAAGGACGGCCGCTGGGAAGCCGCCGGCTACGTACTGGCCGCCGACGGCAGCCGCAAACGCGTCCGCGTCTACGGCACCACGCGCAAGGACGCAGCTGACAAACTCGCCGAGAAGATCACCGACAGCAACCGCGGACTGCCCGTCGCCACCGCCGACAGCATCGTCGGCGACTACCTCACCTACTGGCTCGGCAGCGTCGCCGTCCACCGGCTCCGCGAGAACACCCACACCCGCTACGCCGCCTGCGTCCGCCTCCACCTCATCCCCGGCCTCGGCACCAAGAAGGTCGCCCGCCTCACCGCCAAGGACGTCCGCACCTTCCTCGACCGACTCTGCACCACCTGCCAGTGCTGCACCCAGGGCCTGGACACCGAACGGAAGAGGTGCTGCGCCATCGGCAAGTGCTGCCAGAAGCAGCTGTCCGCTTTGACCGTGACCTACGTGCACTCGGTGCTCAAATCGGCACTGGAACACGCCGTCCGCGAAGACGAGCTGCCCCGCAACGTCGCCCGCAACGTCAAGACCACCACGTACCAGCCCAGGCGCTTCCGCCCGCTCACTGCAGCAGAGGCCCGTCAGTTCCTCGACGCGGCCCGCGCCGACCGGCTCCACCCGCTGTACGAACTCGCCCTCCGCACCGGACTCCGCAAGGGCGAACTCCTCGGACTCCACTGGGAAGACCTCGACCTCACCACCGGAACAGCCAGCATCCGTCGATCACTCCAGCGCACCCACACCAGCGGCCTCACCCACCTGCCCACCAAAACCCGGGCATCCGAACGCCGCATCGCCCTCCCCGCCGAATGCCTCCACTCCCTCAAGAAGCACCAGGAACGGCAGGACAAGGAGCGCGAGACCGCAGGAGCCTGGAGCGACACCGGCCTCGTCTTCACCACGCCGACCGGACGGCCTCTCGACCCAGCCAACCTCACACGCCGCTTCCGCAGCTTCCTCAGCCGGGCCGGACTCCGCCGCATCCGCTTCCACGACCTCCGCCACTCGACCGCCACCCTGCTCCTGGAACACGGCGTCGAACTCGTCGTCATCAAGGAACTTCTCGGCCACGCCCACATCGGCGTCACCGCCGGCGTCTACGCCCACGTACGACTCCGCCTCCAACGCCAAGCCACCGACACCCTCGGCAACGCCCTCGCTGCCCAGGACGACGACCCTGACGACCCGCCCGCAGTAGCCGTCGTCCGCTGACGTTGCCGTCACCGTTGCCGTCAGACGCCCAAGAAGCCCCGCCGGAACGAAATCCGGCGGGGCTTCTTGCGCTCCGAGAGGGGGCGATTCACCGCTATGCCAAGACGAAAGGCGTCACGCAGAGATGAGAACTTATCGTGCCGTCCGACTTGCCGGACAGATCCCCTCCGTCAGAGGTTGTGGATCACCACGACTCATCGCCCGTCAGAACGATTATTACCTCATCAGGCTCATCGGTTCCGTCTCCGTAGATGTCGACCCGATTATCTACATTCGGAACGGGAATCAGCAGTCTCACCGATTCATTCGGATCCGAAATTTCAAGGGACGCCTTGGGGAGAGTCAGATTCCCTGAGTACACAAGGACCTTTCCACTCGGCTGGTAAGGACCCTGCACACATTGGACTGACACCGGACCACTGGCGGCTTGCTGCACCGCGATGAACAAGGAGTCCGGACCACCGTGCACTACATCAGCAGCCGCGTCCCAGCCTGCATGGTTGTCGACACTCCCAGGCGCGGCAGCAACAACCAGACCGTGGGCGAATCTCGTCGTGCACGAGGCGAAGAGCATCATTAAATCCACCTACAGTCATGGTTTCCACACCGGGAAGTCATAGTACTCCTTGAGTAGCGTGCGCACGATTCCGCCCTGCTGTTTGGAACATGCCTTGCAGTGCGGATACAGAGTCCACGGACCGTTGGGTGCGAGCTTATTCGGCGGATTGTGGTCACCAGTCCAGTGACCGTCTTTGTATCCCGATTGGGCCGCCCCGCATGAAGCGCAACCATTTCGGTCACCGAACTCGTTCATCATCCGCTGCTCGTGAGCCAGGACAGTGTCACCGCGTTCAGCGGTCACTCCTTCTGCTTTCTGGCCCTTTATTGCCGGCCCAAGAGTCACATTGCAGAGCGAACCTTCGTTGACGTTGTGCACGAGTACTGGCGTCTCGCCCGCCAGCACATAGTACGTGTGGAGGTCCGCGACCGTGAGGTTGTGCGTGGTCTGCATGGCCTGGTAAGTGCGGGTGCTCGCTACCAGGACCTGGGTGTCGTCCTCCGTGCGGAGCGTCATGCCCGGCTTCAGCTTGTCGGCGTCGAGCCAGGCCTGGTCGGATTCGGACCAGAACGGGTGGTGGCCTGTCGTGGTGATGGTGTGTACGCCATCGGCCGTCAGGACGCCGATGTCGACGTATGTCTTGTCGTCCTCGGTGAGGATGGTCGCGGTGACCGTCTTGCCCGCGGTCTCGTCGGATTCGGGGTCGGTCGCGAGTACGAGGTTGCCTGGTTCGAGTTCTTCGATCGGCTTGCTGGAGCCGTCGGCGAGAAGCACCTCGGTGCCGGCGATGAAGCTGTTGGCGCAGAACGTGGGACGGTTCCCGGCTCTCATCGTGCCCGCGGTTCGGGAGCCGACGCCGGCGGCGAATGCCTCTCCCATCCTTTCGCCGTCAGTCGGCTCGTAGAGGGGACTGTCGATGTTCTTCCCGCTGAGGAGCGCCTCTAGGGGGGAGTTGCACGCCAGGAAGTCGCAGTAGTGGCCGCTGAAGTACTCGACCTCCTCCAGTGAGGCTCCGGCGAGCCACATCTTGAAGGCGACCTGCTTCGTGACACTGCCGCTGGATGGGTCGTATTTGCCCATCATTTTGAACAACTCGCGCTTTGATGTCTCGGAGTTGTCGCGGAGCGCCTTTTGACCAGACGTGAACATGCTTACGGCACGGTCGTACGCCTGGTGCGCGCCCCCGGCTACTCCCCAGCCGTAGTGCTGCGCGTACTGGCGGTTGATGGCGTGCCGGCGCTGAACGGCCTTGTTCTGCGAGACGATCTTGTCGTAGTTCTTCCCCTCACTGATGGGTTTGGTGCCGCGGTTGCCGCACACATACATGCCACTGGCGCACTCCTCGATGGCCAGTCCGCTCGGATCCCGGTTGGTGACGGGATTGCCATTGGCGTACGTGTAGCCGTTCATCTGGAGCGGGTCGGTGATGTCGATGAGGGGGTCGACCGAGATGAAGCGACCCGTGGTGGGGTCGTACTCCCTGGCTCCGACGTGAGTGAGGCCTGTCGTGGAGTCCTCGACTCCTGTGCCCAGGAAGCCGCGGTCGCCGGGCCAGGTGGCGGGCACCACCCCCCTGGTGTTGCCGTAGAGGTCGGCCTTGCGACGGACGATCTTCTGGCCGACCGCCTGCTCGACCGAGGCTGTCGCGGTGTTGTGGTGGTCGCTCAGCAGGACGTTGAGCCTGTGACCGGTCGCCTTGCCCAGTGTGCGGCGGGTGGTGACACCGCCCGGGCCGTCGTAGTAGCGGATGGCGTCGATGGCCTGGCCGGCCTTGCTGACGGTGATCTCGGCTTCGCCGAGGTACAGGGTGCGGGAGCTGCCGGTTTCCTCGATGAGGCGGTTGCCGCCCGCGTCGTAGATGTAGGTGGTGGTGGTGTCGGCGAAGGCCCACTGCTGGCCGGCGCTTCCGCCCGCGCAGGTGTGGATGCTGAGGTCGGTGCCGTTGGCGGAGTTGTCGTTGGGGACGGTGACACAGCCTGTGGCGTCCGAGTTGTAGAGGGCCTTGTCGGAGGCCCGGTAGGTGAACTTCTGCTTGGCGCCGCCGTCGCAGGTGGCCAGGACCGCGGCTCCGCCCTGCGCGGTCAGGCACTTTCCGAGTGATTGCACGGTGTCACCGGTCAGACGCCACTGCTGAGCCTTGGTCTCGTTGCACTGATACAGCTGAACAGCGGTGCCGTCGGTGCTGAGGCCTCCGGCGACGTCGAGGCACTTGCCCGCCAGGCCTGTGACGGCGACGGAACCGATGCCGGGGCTGCTGGCGGAGGTGAGTTTGTTCCGCCGGTCCCAGTTCAGGATCTGGGTGTCCCCGTCGATGCGCCGGTTCTTCGTGTTCCCGGAGGCGTCGTATTCGTAGTTCGTGAGCGAGTTGACCGTTGACGTGGCCGTCTTGGTGATCTTCTCGGTTTTGGACAGCGCGTGGGGCTGGGTCATGATCGGGGGCTGCGGACCGGTCGGGCCGACCTGGACCCCGTAGGTGTACGTCGTCGTATCGTCGAGCGACGAGTTGGCGAGGTCTCGGTTGATCAGCTTGGTGCGGTTGCCGATCGAGTCGAACTGGTACTCCTGCCAGTAGCCGTCACCGTCCGGACCGGCGCTGACGTCGTTGAGTGACGGACCCGCGCAGGCGGCGGTCTTGCCGGTCCAGGCCTTGGTCAGCTGGCCCACCGCGTCGTACGTGAAGCACTGGCGTTCGACGCGCCCACCGGACTGGGTGTCTGTGATCGAGGTCGGGTTGCCGACCGTGTCGTAGGTGTAGGAGAGGGCCGAGACGCGGAAATCGCTGGTCTCACGGTCGCTGATCGACTGCTCGACACGGCCGGTGCTCCGGTTGTACAGGTTGGTCGTCCACACACGGTTCGGCGCCTCGCCGGAGGCCGTGCGCAGTACCTCCCCGTACGGGCTGTAGACGACACCGGCCGTGTACCACGACAGGCCCGAGACGGACTTCGGCATCCCGTCCGTGTCATAGCGCGTGATCAGCTTCTCGGCTGCGAGGCCTCCGGGAGTGGACGGCAGACTCCTCGACTGGATCTGGCCCCGGGGGGTGTAGGTGGTGCCGTAGACGTAGGTGCCCGCAAGCCCCTTCGTGGCGGGCGCGTCCGGAATCGTGATCTTGGTTCCGGTAGGGCGGGACTCGCTGTCGTATCCCGTGACCTCGCTGGTGTATGCGGCGAGACCCTCGTAACGGGTGGATGCCACGGGAAGCCCCTTGGCTCCGGGCAGGGAGTCGAACGTCCACGACGCGACCACAGGGGCGTCGGGGGCGTTGTCACGTATCGCCGTCACGCGGCCGAGCGCGTCGTACGTCGTGTACTGGGACCGTCCAGCCGAATCGGTGACGGCGATCTTCCGGTCGAGGGTGTCGTACGCGAAGGTCGACGTGCCCATGTCGGGGTCGGTGGAGGAGGTCATGCGATTGCGGGCGTCGTGGGTGTACGTCCACTGGTTGCCGACCGGGTCGGTCACCTTGGCCAGCTTGCCCCGCCGGTCGTATGCGTAGGTGGTGCCCTTCCAGGTCGTGAGGTCTGTCGCCGTGGAGTGCTGCACCAGTGAGGTGCGGCCTGCCGTGTCCGTCCAGGTCTTGACCGCCCGGCTGCCCGGCAGAGGGGTGAGGCCGTTCGCGGACATGCCGGTGCGGGTCAGCGTCCAGTCTCCCTCGTACGTGTTGACGATGGAGTGCTGCGGTTCGCCGACGTGCAGCGTGGTCGTGCGTACGGCGCGGCCGAGGCCGTCGTAGGCGGTCACGGTGGAGTTCGGGACGTGGGAGTCGGTCTCGGGAACGAAGATCTTTTCGTCCGGAGAACCTTCGGCGTAGTAACCGTTGTTGGTCTGCCTGACGGTGCCGTTCGCGTTGTAGAGGGTGTCGGTGATCAGGCGCCCCGTGCCGAGCGCGTCTGTTTGGGTCTGGCGCGGCCGGAGGCGGCCGTCGTAGATGGTCACCGAGGAGGTGTAGTCGCCGCCGTCCCGCAGTCTCTTGCTGACGACTGTCGGGGGCTGGTGTTCCGTGATCCGGTAGTCGAAGACTTGGGACGCCGGGTCGGTGGTCTTCTGCGACGGGGTCCACACGGCCGTGTTGCGGCCCAGGTCGTCGTAGGCCAGTGTCACCGTGCGGTTGTTCGTGTCGGTGTCCTCAAGGACGGAACCCCGGCCCGGATCGGCCTTGACGGTCCTTGTGTGCCCGAGGGGGTTCGTACTCATCGTGCTGAAGGGCGTTCCGGTGGCAGGGGTGTAGACGGTGGACGTGGTGTTGCCCGCCGGATCGTAGACCTTGACGGTCCTGCCCAAGGTGTCGTACTCGGTTCGTGCAGTCGTCATCCAGCCGGTACCGGCCGCATCGTTGCTGTCCACCTGGAACGGCAGCCCCTTGACCGGCGCGGCCCCGAAGGCGTTGAGCGCGTCGTAGGACGTGCGCAGATCGGAGATCATCGGAGCGGTGCCGGCCTGGGTACAAGCACCTGACGTGGCCCGCACCCGTTGGGGCAGGCCGATCAGATGTTTGGTCGTGTTGTGCACGTAGGTGGTCGCCGAGCAGTTCTGGTCAGCGACCACCGAACCGCCGTTGCCGTCATCGGCAACGGTCTCGGTCTGGGCTGACGCCAGGAGGCCGTACGTGGGCTCGAAGGTGTTCAGCGAGCGCCCGACGCGGAAGCGGCCGCCGCTGATCGACTGAATCGTGTCCGTCCTGGAAACGTTCACCCGGTGCGCTTCGAGCGGGGTGGTTCCGTCCCGGGGGCGAGTGGCGGTCTTCTGACTCCACGGCCAGCTGAGGATTCGCTTCTCAACGCTGCCGCCGGCGCCGGCCTTGGAGTAGGTGATCTCCTCGGCGGTGCGGCCCTGGTAGTGAGCAAGGTCCTCGCCCAGCGTCTCCTTGCCGGAGGAGTCCTTGATCGTGACCTTGGGGCGCCCGGCGTCGCCGGACATCCCGCGGAAGTACGAGGTGCTGGTCTGGGATTCCACCGTGGCGTTGCCCATACCGCTGTTCGCGGTCACGCCGCCTCTGGTCACAACGGAGGAGTAGCCACGCCACTGACCGTACGTACGTAGCTCCGGCTTGTTGAACTCGTCGGTCTCCTTGGCCCAGGCCGCGCCGCCCTCATAGGTGTAGCTGGTCACTACGTCGGGGTGGCGGGCAACGCGATCCTTCTCGATCACGCGTTCGACGACATACTTGTTGAACCAGGCCAGTGGAGGCGTCTCCAGCTCGCTATCAGGCGACCAGCGGACCGGGAAGCATCGGGTGGTGTTCTCTTCTGGCTTCGGATGCGTCGTGCCCACCGCACACGGGGCGGAGTAGTCCACGTTGATCTCGCCGCCCGTCTCGGTGCGGATGGTCTCCACACGGAGGCGGTCGAAGTCCGGGGCCGCGTCCGGCTTGCCCGTCTGCGGGTCGGTACCCTTCGCGACGCGATTGGGCATGTCCTGCGAATTGGCGAGGAATGAGACGGGCGGGAGCGACGTGCTGCTCTGGTTGCCGTTCGGGTCCCTCGTGGTGCCGTAACCGGTGCGCGTGATCGACTCCAGCCATAGCGGCGGGTGCGTGTCGGTGCGCTGTTTGGGGAAGGACTGGGTCAGGTTCCACCGGTCGACGAACGAGAGAGCCGCGGCGCCCTGCGTGCGCTGCGCGTAGGTAGTGACGGACGTCAGGCGCTTGCGCGTCCAGAAGCTCGGCGACGTGGTGAAGCAGTCCTTCGCGTCAGCCTTGCAGTGCAGCGATGACGGAGTGTCCCACCAGGGCTGCTTGTCACCATAGTTCTTCGACTCGAACTCGATGTCCGTGCACTCTACCGACCCCTCCTTGATGCACCGCTCGTCGACACCGAACTCCACCTTGCCGGCCGGAGAGCCACCGAGGTTGTCCGAGCGAAGACCGTAGGTCATCTGGGTGGGGTGCCCGCCACGCGTGTAGGAGACCTTGGCCTTGAACTTCTCGTTCGCGGCGTAGTGGTTGGCCTCCTTTTTCCAGTCGACGATCATGGCGTTGCCGTGGATGTCCTCGACGTAGTCAAGGTTCCAGCGCCAGGCCTGGACACAGGAGGAGTTCGCGTAGGCGGTCTGGTGACAGGGCTCGCCGGGGTGGTTGCCGAAGACCGGCACGGTGAACACCGAGTTGGTCACCGGTCGGCTGCCGGCGCCGTCGAGGTCGTGGCGGCCGAAGTGATAACGGGTTCCGTCGGCAGTGGTGACGAGCCAGTACTCGCCGTCCTTCGCGCCATTGACGACACCGGGGTCGGTCTTGCGCTCGACCCTGGAGCCGTCATCCCCCGAAGGGATCCACTGACCCGTGGCGGCGTCACGGACAAGTTCGGTGGTGCTGCCGCCGAGCGACATCACCATGTTGTCACCGGCCCAGCACAGGTCGCCCTTCTTCTTGTCCGTCGCGTTGTCGTTGTTGGGCTTGGCGGGCTTGGCCCCGCGGTCGTCGGCGCAGGAGCGGTAGCGACGCTCGACGAAGCCGGGACTGTAGTCCCAGCCATCGCCGATCCACGAGGCCTGGCTGTTCGCCACGGACGTCTTCCCGTCCACGGACTGCGAGGAGTACGTGAGGGCGAGCTTCGGTACCGGCCCGGCCGCCGGAGCGGGAATACCCAGCGGGTAGCTCCACGAGAAGTCGCCGCTGTTCCCTCCCGCCGACCAGCTGCCCGAGGCGGCGAGGGGGGTGGCGGTGTACGTACCGCCGACACCCGACCCGGAGTCGGACACGGCCAGGACCGTCGTACCGCCCCCGCCGGTGAGAGCCATCGTGCGCAGACCCAGACCCGGCGCCGTGGCCGGGTCGACGGTGGCACGGACCGTGCCGGTAGTCGGGTCGTTGGCACTCGGAACGGATTTCGCCGTGTTGCAGTCGGGCAGGTCGGGCGTGGTCAGGAAGCATTCCGGGAGCTGCTTGATCTCCAGCCGAGTGGCCCACTCAGTGCCGTAGAGATCCTTGAACTGCTTGTAGTCCAGCTGAACGTCGACCGGGGTCGAGCCCTCGGCCGGGGGCGTGACCTTGATGATCGCACCGTCGACGTTGGCGTCCTCGGTCCTGGCACGCGTCTCGACCGCTACCGACCATGTCCCCGACGGCGCGGGGGGCGTTGGGTTGGTCTCGGTCGGAGAGGCTTTGCCGATACTCACCGGCAGCGCTCCGGCCTGCACAAGCCCGGTACCACTCAGCGGCACCGCGACTGGCGGCCCGCCCGCGGGCGGCGTCACCTTCGACGGCTCGTAGCCCGGCGGTGGCGGGAACAGGTCTCCGGCCCAGCCCTCCAGCTTGGCCGCCCCGACCTTGTCGAGCTTGGCCTTCAAGTCTTGCTGCAGGTCGGGCAGGTTGACACCGGCGCGGGCGGCCGGCGGCGCCGCCCAGGCCTGGGCGGGCAGGAGAGATGCGGTCAGCACCACGGACAATGTGATGCCGGTGCGCCCGGCGAGGCGCGCGCGTTTCGCGCGCGACCTTCTGTTTCCGGGCAGGCGGAAATTCGCCGAGAACGGCGACATGTGGACCCCCCACGATCTGCCGCCGCAGCCGAGAGCCCACGGTCGGCAGGAAAATGACAGTTAGCCAGCTGATTCTGCGTCCACTCAGTGGAAAAACCTATGGTTCCCATATCCATTGTGGGCTTTGTCACTTTACCGGCAGTATACCTCGGGGCAATCGATGTAAAACGGCCATAATCCCCGCTCCAGCGATGGGTGCGAGGGGTGAAGATGTCAGTGCGATGGTTCATGCTCGCCTCACGCCCGAGGCGCGAAAGGCAGCCGGGGAGTGGGCCTTTCGCGCATATTTCGGCCAGTGGCCGAGTTTTTCTTTAGTGAGTTCCGAGGGCCGTTCTCTGTGCCCGAGGGGGGAGAAGTAAGCCTGTGTCTGTCAGTGAATCCGTGGACGACAGTCCGCCAACAACATCTGCCGAGAAGGAAGTTGTCGACGTCCCGGTCGCCCGGTGGTCCAGGCGCCGCCGGACGCTGGGTGGTGTGGCCGCTCTCCTCGCGCTGGCCGTCGCCGTACCGACCGGTGTGTGGGTCGCCGGAAACGGGAAGCCGGAGCAGTCGACCCGCCCGGCCGAGCAGGGGCCGGTCGCGGAACCCGAGGCACGCCGTCTGGCCGCGGCCTCCGGCGAGGAGGTCGAGGTCAGCGCGGCCCGTACTCCGAACACCACCACCTGGGCGCGACCCGACGGCACGTATCGCAAGCAGGTCTACAGCTCCGCGATCCGCGCCCAGGTCGACGGCGCGTGGAAGCCCATCGACACCACCCTGCACCGGGTGGAGGACGGATATGCGGCCAAGGCCGTCAACGGCCGCGTCGTCTTCAGCGCCGGATCCGGCCAGCAGGCAGCCGGCGGCGGAACGGAACGGTCCTCGCGCTCCGTCGCCCGGGCGGCGCTGCGGCAGGACACGGCCGGCGAGGTGTGGACCGAACTGGTCCGCCTGAACACCGACGACCACGACATCGTCGTCAGCTGGCCCGGTACCCTGCCGCAACCGGTCATCGACGGCCCGCGCGCCCTGTACGAGGATGTCCGACCCGGTATCGACCTGGTGATGACCGCCCAGGACGGCGGATACTCCCACCTCCTGGTCGTCAAGGACAGGCAGGCCGCCGCCGATCCGCAGCTCGGACAGCTGCGGTACCGGCTCGCCTCACCCGGCCTGACCTTCCGCCTCGACGCGGAGTCGGGCGCCGTCAGCGCCCGGGACGCCCAGGACACGGAGGTCGCCGGCTCCCCGACTCCGATGATGTGGGATTCCAGCGGCAAGGTCACGACCACCGACGACGCGCCCGCGTGGAAGCCCTCCGACAAGGCCCGCCGACACCCCACGCTCGCCCGTGCCGGCCTCGCCGGGGCCGAGGGCGCGCGCCTGAAGCCCGCCAGGGCCGGACTCGCCGACGGCGTGCTGTCCGTCACCCCCGACGCCGCTTGGTTGAACGCCGCCGAGACCGCGTACCCGGTGTTCATCGACCCCTCCTTCAAGGGGCACAAGCACTCATGGTCACTGCTTTACAAGACCGAGGGCAACTCCAGCTTCTACAACGGGCAGAACTACAACGCGAGCGGCACCAACGAGGCCCGCGTCGGCTACGAGTCCACGACCGGCGGCACCTCCCGGTCCATCTTCAATTTCTACTTCGGTAGCGATCTCCACGGTGCGCAGATCCAAAGCGCCCGCCTCCGGGCCCTGCAGACGTACTCCTGGTCGTGCGGCTCGAAGGGGATGGACATCTACTCGACCCCGTTCGTCACCTCTTCCAGCACGTGGAACAACACCAACACCGGTGCCTACTGGAACAAGTGGGTGGCATCGGAGAACTCCGGCTACGGGTACAACAGCAGCTGCCCCGACAACTGGATCGCCCCTGACATCAGGGGTCTGGTCGCGGAGGCCGCGGCCGCGCGCTGGGGAGCCCTGTCCCTGGGATTCGCCGCGCCGAACGAGTCGGACTCCTACTACTGGAAGAAGTTCATCGCCAACGGCGAGACCGCCCCCTACATCGAGATCACCTACAACAACCCGCCCGACACCCCGGTCGCGGCGAATATGCAAACCTTCCCCGGCGGGCCGTGCCTCACGAGCGGAAAGGGCACCGCCATCGGGAAGACGGATCTGACGTTCCAGGTGAAGGCAACCGACCGCGACGGCCCCACGACCCTCAAGCTGGTGCAGGTCGAGATCTGGGAATCCGCCAGTGGCCGCAGCATCCTCAACCACTGGAGCGAGCCGAACAGTGACGGCGTCATCACGGTGAGCGTCCCGTTCGCTTCCTTCACCTCCGGCCAGACGTACCACTGGCTCTCCCGTGTCCTGGACGAGAACGACTCGGGCTCGGGTGCCGGGCCCAATGAGTCCGGTGGCGGCGGCTGGTGCACGTTCACCGTCGACCACGTCGTGCCGCCCGCGCCCGCCGTCAGCTCAGCGCACTTCCCGCCGCCCGGTCCGAACCACGCGGAGTGGAGTGTGAAGCCGACCGGTACGACGGGGCAGTCCGTCGACTTCCGCGGCAACGGCACGGCCGCGGCGGCCATTCGTGAGTACCAGTGGAGCCTGAACCAGCCGCTGTTCGATCGGAAGGCCGTACCGACCGACGCGGACAGGGCTTCGGTACCCCTCCAGGTCGACACCGCGGGCCCCAACGTCCTCTACGTCCGCACGGTCACGCATGCGGGGAACATCTCGCCCCAGGCCGAGTACCTCTTCTACGTTCAGCCCCGTGAGAAACTCGACGGGCCGGGCGACGCCACCGGCGACGGACACCCCGACCTCTTCGCGATCGACGCGGCCGGCAATCTGCGCACCTACGCCGGCGACCAGGTCGGCGACACCGACGCGTACATCCCCGGCGCCGTCAGTCACGGCGTGCCCGTCGCCCCCGGCTACTGGAAGCACCCGATCACCGGCAAGCCCGCGCTCATAGGCCACTCCACCGACTGGGTCCCCGGCGACGGGTTGACCGACGTGATCGCCCGGATGCCCGACGGCAAGCTGTACGTCTACCCGGGCACCGGAACCGGCCAGGTCGACGTCGGCCAGCGCATGGAGATCCTGTTGCCTCCTGGAGGCCCGGACCCGGCAGTGCTGACGCAGGTCGTGGTCACCGAGGACGTCACCGGCGACGGGCTCCCGGACATGTTCGCTCTCGGGGCCGGCGGCGACACCTTCTGGGCCTACACCGGCTACACCGGAGCCAGCTTCACCGCCGTCACGCAGATCGGCGGCGCGGGCTGGAACAACCGCGACATCATCGGAGTCCGCGACATCTCCGGTGACGGGGTGGCCGATCTGCTGTTCCGCGACGACTCGATGCCCAGTCGGGGTATCGCGTTGCGCAAGGGCAAGCCCGGCACGGCCGGCGGGGTCGACCTCAACTCCTTGGCCACTCAGGCGGCGTCCAACGGCGCGCAGGACATCACCTACGCCACCACCGGCTGGGGAAGGGCCGTCTACCCCAAGATCCTCGGTACACCCGATGCCAACGGGGACGGCATCCCCGACATCTGGGTGGTCGGCACCGGGCAGTTCCAGTGGCTCTACGCCGGCGGGGCCGCCGCGGTGGGCGGTGCCGTCGGGCGGGACGAGGATCCTTGGAACACCTTCCTGACCATCGGTTAGGAGGAACCCGGACCGGCGTCGGCCGTCACCCGCGCGAGTGCCCTGCCGGAGAGATCTCCTCCGGCAGGGCACTCCTGCGTCACGGGGAACCGGGCACGGCCTCGGCCCCCGCCACGGGCGCGACGAAGGGCGCGCCCGTGTGTCGGCGCGCCCTTCGGTCGTGCGGCCCGGGGGTGTCGGCCCCCGGGCGGGTTGTTGGGCGGGGGGCCCGGACCCCGCGGCACCGGCGGGGGTGCGTGGGGGTCGGGCCGTCCGGCTGGGTCAGCCGCCCAGCTCCTGGTGGCGGGCGGCGTGCGCCGCGGCGCCGGCCTCCGTCAGGGAGCCGTACAGGCGCAGGCGGGAGAAGCCGCCGTCCGGGAAGATGTCGATGCGGACGTGGGTGCCGACCGCCGGGGTGTCCAGCACGAAGCGGTGGTTGGTGTCGGGCTGCAGGCGGGTGCGCGGCAGGAACTCCGTCCACTCGCCCTCCTCGCCCGTCCTGACCGACAGCGAGGCCCAGCCGGCCGAGTTGCCCTTGAGGTAGGCGGTGTCGATCTCGACGGCGCGGATCTCGGACTCGGCGACGAGCTGGTAGCGGATCCAGTCGTTGCCGTTGTCGCGGCGGCGCGCGGTCTCCCAGCCGTCGTCCATCTTGCGGGAGCGGCCCGGGTTGATGGTGTTGGTCGGCGGGGAGTAGAAGCGGTTGGACGCGTCCTGGACCGAGCCGCCGTTCTCCAGCGCGACGACGTCGAACGTGCCCAGCGCGGCGAGCCACGCGGGGTCGGTGCGGACCTCGCCGTAGACGCGCAGGCGGGCGATGCCGCCGTCGGGGTGCTGGTTGACGCGCAGGTGGGTGAAGCGCTGCTCGACGTTCACCTCAAAGCCGTTGGCCGCGTGTCCGCCGACCGGGGTGCGCTCGACGAGGGTCGTCCACTTCACGTCGTCGGACAGGAGCTCCGCCGGCGTCGGGGTGCCCGCGACCGAGGCGCCCTGGACGGAGACGGCCTGCGGCATGTTGCCGCGGAAGTGGGCGGTGTCGACGACGATGCCGCGGATGACGCCGGGGGCGCCCAGGCGTACCAGGGCCCAGTCGTGGTCCTCGGCGGTCGGCCAGGGCTGCGTGGCGCTGACGCCGCGGCGGCGGCGGGTCTCCCAGCCGTCCATGACCTTGCCCTTGTGGCCGAAGTCCTCGGGGTCGAAGTGGGCGGCCTCGGAGATCAGCAGGTTCTCGCGCTGGGCGAAGAACTCGTCGTTGGCCTCGATGACACCGGCGCCCAGCTCACGGGCGGCGAGGTTCGCGTACTGGGTGAAGGGGAAGTCCGCGGTGCGGTAGTCCGCGTACGGGTCGCCGCCCCCGTACGGGTTCGCGTTGCCGGTGAAGGTGGCCGATCCAGTTGCACGCTGCGCCACTGTCAGTTCTGCCTTTCGAGGAGGAGGCCCGTGGGCTCGGTCGGGGTGCCGTGGTCGGCGATCTGCGTGCCGCGCAGCCAGGTGGACTTCACGACGCCGTGCAGGGTCTTGCCCGCGTACGCCGTGACCTGGTTGCGGTGGTGCAGCTCCGCGGGGTCCACGGTGAAGGTCTCGTCGGGTGCGAGGACGGCGAAGTCGGCGTCGCGGCCCGCTTCGATCGCGCCCTTGCGCGCCAGTCCGGCCAGGGCGGCCGGGGCCGCGGACATCCAGCGGACCACGTCCTCCAGCGAGTGGCCGCGGCGTCGGGCCTCGGTCCAGATCGCGGGGAGGCCCAGCTGGAGGGAGGAGATGCCGCCCCACGCGGTGGCGAAGTCGCCGGTCTTGAGGTCCGCGGTGGAGGGCGAGTGGTCGGAGACGATGCAGTCGATGGTGCCGTCGGCGAGCGCGTCCCACAGGAGGTCCTGGTTGGCGGCCTCGCGGATGGGCGGGCAGCACTTGAACTCCGTGGCGCCGTCCGGGACTTCCTCGGCGGTGAGGGTGAGGAAGTGCGGGCAGGACTCGACGGTGATCCGGACGCCCTCGGCCTTGGCGGCGGCGATCAGCGGCAGTGCGTCGCTGGACGAGAGGTGCAGCACGTGGACGCGGGCGTCGAGGCGCTTGGCCTGGTCGATCAGGTTGGAGATCGCGGTGTTCTCGGCGTCCCTGGGACGGGAGGCGAGGAAGTCCGCGTACTTGGGGCCCGGGTTCTGCGGTGCGGACTCCAGGTGGTGCGGGTCCTCGGCGTGCACGATCAGCAGGCCGCCGAAGCCGGTGATCTCGGCGAGGGAGGTGGCCAGCTGTTCCTGGTCGAGCTCGGGGAACTCGTCCACGCCCGAGGGAGACAGGAAGCACTTGAAGCCGTAGACGCCGGCGTCGTGCAGCGGGCGCAGGTCCTTGACGTTGTCCGGCAGGGCGCCGCCCCAGAAGCCGACGTCCACGTGCGCCTTGGTACGGGCGACCTCCTGCTTGACGCGGAGGTTCTCGGTCGTGGTGGTGGGCGGCAGGGAGTTCAGCGGCATGTCGAGGATCGTGGTGATGCCGCCGGCCGCCGCGGCGCGGGTGGCCGTCCAGAAGCCCTCCCACTCGGTGCGGCCCGGGTCGTTCACGTGGACGTGGGTGTCGACCAGGCCGGGGAGCAGGACGTCGTCGCCGAAGTCCTCCAGCCGGGCTCCGGCCGGTACCTCGGCCCCGTACGCCAGCACGGCCGTGATCTTCCCGCCGGCGACGGCGACCGAGGCGGCGCGCGTCCCCTCGGGGGTGATGACGCGCGTCGAGCGCAGTACCAGTTCCACAGCCACGTCGGACACCGGAACCTCCCCATCTACTTCCACAGAGCGAAATTCAACGTTCTGTTGACGGAGTCTTCCCGGCGATCCGGGAGCAGTCAAGAGCGCCCGGACGGACCGCTGACACACGCACCGCGCGATTGGATGTTTCCACAGGATGGAATTAAGATTTCGCTATACAGAATGTAGCTATCACCACCGGGAACCGGGCCAGTACCTTCCCGAGGACGTCCGCCACCCGGACAAACCCCATCTGACCGGCGGGGACGGCACCGCCCCGGCTCTAGGGCCGACGCCGACCGACCGGTAGGCTGCTTTCTTGCCTGCCAGCACCGAAAGGACCGCGCCGTGCCGACGTCCAGCGCCAGCACCACCGACGCTTCCGCCAAGTCCACTGCCGCCAGCGGTGGCGTCCAGTCCCTTGAGCGCGCCTTCGATCTGCTCGAACGCATGGCTGACGCGGGGGGCGAGGTCGGCCTCAGCGAGCTCTCCGCCGCCAGCGGCCTGCCGCTGCCGACCATCCATCGCCTCATGCGCACCCTCGTGGCGTGCGGCTACGTACGCCAGCAGCCCAACCGACGTTACTCCCTCGGGCCCCGGCTGATCCGCCTCGGCGAGTCCGCGTCGCGGCTGCTCGGCACCTGGGCCCGGCCCTACCTGGCCCGCCTCGTCGAGGAGACCGGGGAAACGGCGAACATGGCCCTGCTCGACGGGGACGAGATCGTCTACGTCGCCCAGGTGCCGTCCAAGCACTCCATGCGCATGTTCACCGAGGTCGGCCGCCGGGTGCTGCCGCACTCCACGGGCGTGGGCAAGGCGCTCCTCGCCCACACCCCCGCCGACGAGGTACGGGCCCTGCTGGCCCGCACCGGGATGCCGGCCGCGACCGAGAAGACCATCACCACGCCCGAGGGCTTCCTGGAGGCCCTGGAGCAGGTCCGCAGGGCGGGCTACGCGGTGGACGACAACGAGCAGGAGATAGGGGTCCGCTGCCTCGCGGTCTCCGTCCCGAACTCGCCGACCGCCGCCGCGATCTCGATCTCGGGCCCCGCGGGCCGGGTGACCGAGGCACTCACGGACTCGATCGTGCCGATCCTCCAGGGCGTCGCCGCCGAACTGTCGGTGGCGCTGTCCAGCCAGAACCCCGCCTGACCCGGACGGCGCGGCGCGGCCGTGAGCGAACCGAGGCCCCCGGCGCCCCTCCGAACGGAGGGCGCCGGGGG
>NZ_JBHXRU010000102.1:0-5984 GCF_042716255.1 Streptomyces sp. NPDC058662
CCGAAAGGTTCCGGGGCCGCCCCTTCTCCGTGCGCGGACGCCCGCCTCCCTCCGCGCGCGCGGACGCCGGGAGGCGCCGTCCGGTTGCGTGCCGATGGTCCCGGGAGGGCCGGGCCGATGGTCCCCGGCCGGTGACAAGCCGCACAGAACAAATCGGACGTACTAGGCGGATTCGTAGATCCACGGGGCTCCGGAAGGGGACTTTCGGCCCAGCGGGAGGCCGTCAACAGGGCGGACTGCCCCGGGGCCGCTACGAGCCGGGGTAGTAATCGGGAGGTTTGGGGAAGTACGGGCATTCGGGTTACCAAAGATGAGCCCACCCGGCACCTGCCCAACGGTGCCGGGTCACTTCATGCCCCTGAGGGGCGTGAACCACCCCGTCCCCGGCCCCGGAGGTCTCCTTCATGTCCGCGAAGCGCATCAGCACCCGCCTTACCCGTACCGCCGTCGGCGCCACCGCTCTCGGTGCCGTCCTGGCCCTGGGAGCGGGGACGACCGCCGCCTTCGCCGACACGACGCCGACCGCCCTGACCGGGACCGCCGCGCTCGTGGCCCAGCAGGCGTCCGCCCAGGCCGCCGGCGCCGCCAAGACCGGCCTCTGGGACAAGCCGGTCGACAAGTACACGCTGACCGCGACCTTCGGCAAGGGCGGCAGCATGTGGTCGCGCAAGCACTCCGGCCAGGACTTCGCCGTCCCGGTCGGCACCCCGGTCAAGGCCGCGGGCGCCGGCGTGGTCGTCAAGGCCGGCCCCAACGGCGGCGGCGACGGTCCGGCCTACGGCAACGCCGTCGTCATCAAGCACGCGAACAACATGTACTCGCAGTACGCCCACCTCTCGAAGATCCAGGTCCGGATCGGCCAGAAGGTCGCCACCGACCAGCGGATCGCGCTGTCCGGCAACACCGGGAACTCCAGCGGCCCGCACCTGCACTTCGAGATCCGCACCACGCCGAACTACGGCTCGGCCGTCAACCCGATGTCCTTCCTGCGCACCCGCGGCGTCACCCTCTGACCGATCGGTCAGCCGACGATGTAGGCACTGGTCTGGGAGGACCGCCCCGGAGCGTCGAGCGTGCCGTTCCTGTAGCCGGCGGCCTGCTCCGGGGAGAAGGCCGCGCCGTACAGCCGGACGTGGTGGATGGAGCCCTTCCAGGCACCAGCCCAGGCGTTCTGGTGGCGCGCCCGGCCGAGCTGCGAGGGGCCGTCGTTCTTGTGGATGCCCGCGATCGGCGCCTCGCCGGCCTTCTTGCCCTCCACGTACAGCGAGATCGTCTTCTTCTTGGCATCGTGCACGGCCGTCAGCACCGTCCAGGTCTTGACGGTCTCGACCCCTTCGGCGGCGACCGTCACCACGGTCGGCGTCGCCCCCTTGTCGGTGGTACGCACCCGAAACACCCAGGCCTGAGCGCCGTTCACGGTGTCCGCGCCCAGCTCGAAGCTGAACGAATCCCCGGCGCCCTGGCTGAGCACGATCTGCGGGCCCTTCGCAGTGGACGTGTTGTAGACGCGAGCCGACAGGGAGAAGCTCTTGGCCGTGTTCACGGCCGGCTTGGTGCCCTGCGCGTACGAGTTCGGGCTGCCGGTGAGGCGCAGTTCGAAGTGCGAGTCGGCCTTGGGGACCGTTGCCTCCGGGCCCATGCGCATGTGGACCTTGCCGTTGCTGTCGCGCAGCAGCGAGGGGTCGGTGGCGACGACGGGTGAGTAGGGCTTCGCGGTCCCGCCCGCGGACGGTGACTCGGCCGCGCCGGACGAGGGCGGCGCCTCGTTCGCGAGGTCCTTCCCCTCTTGCGAGCCGTCGCCCCTCAGGAGCAGGAACGCTCCTCCACCGGCGAGCAGGGCCACGGCCACCGTGCTCCCCACGATCGCCCACAGCCGCTTGCGGCGCCGCTCGGCGCCGGCCCGGTCGGCCATGGCCTCCCAGTTCGGCTGCGGGGTCGGGGAGAAGGCCGCCGGCTCCGGCGGGCCCGAGGGATCGGGCTGTCCCTGGTACGGGCCGGCCGGGCCGCCCTGCGGGTAGCCGTAGCCGTAGCTGTCGGATCCGGTCGGGGCGGGGCCGAAACCGCCGGAACCAGCGGGGCCCGGGGGATAGCCGTAACCGCCGCCGGATATCGGCGGGCCGGGCGGGAAGCCGTAGCCGCCGGACGCGGGCGGGCCGGGCGGGAACCCGTAACCGCCGCCCCCCGGGGCGGGCTCGGGCTGCTGGTTGCTCGGGGGATTCGTACCGTCGGTCATGCCTCGGATGCTAAGTCACGGACCCGCCGGGGTGTACGGCCCGGTACCGATCGGCCGCCGCCCCCGCTCCGCGCGGTCCCCGCCCCGCGGTCAGGGGAGCTTGACGACCGGGAAGCTTCCCGTCGCCGTCGGCGCGTGCTCCGGAAGCCACAGCACCGCCACCGCGCCCGCCGCCGCGCCCTCGCGGTCCGCTCCGCCGGGCGCCGCCACATTGCGGAAGGTCAGCCGGGCGCCCAACACCCGCGCCTGCCCCTCCGCGATCGTCAGGCCCAGCCCGTGCCCCACGCCCGCCCGGTCCGTCGATCCGGTCCGGAAGCGGCTCGGCCCCTCCCGCAGCAGTGCCTCCGGGAAGCCGGGGCCGTGGTCCCGGACCCGTACGACCCGGCCCTCGACATCGACCTGCACGGGCGAGCGCCCGTACCGGACGGCGTTGGCCAGCAGGTTCCCCAGGATCCGCTCCAACCGGCGCGGGTCGGTACTGACGATCTCGTCCGCGACGATCCGCACGGACGCCTCCGGCATCAGCGACCGCACCCGCCGACTCACGAACTCGCCCAGCGCCACGTCCTGCAGCTCCGCCCGCTCGGAGGCGCTGTCCAGCCGGGCCACCTCCAGGACGTCCTCGACCAGCGCCCGCAGCGCCTGGGCCCGGTCCCGTACCAGCTCGGTCGGGCGCCCCGGCGGCAGCAGTTCCGCCGCCGTCAGCAGGCCGGTCACCGGGGTCCGCAGTTCGTGCGCGATGTCCGCCGTCACCCGCCGCTCGGCCTCCAGCCGCTGCTGGAGGGCGTCGGCCATGGCGTCCACCGCGCGCGCGAGGTCGTCGGTCTCGTCCCGGACGACCCCGCCCACGGCGTCCCGTACCCGTACCCCGGGATCGCCGTGGGCCACCCGCTGCGCGGCCGCCGCGGCCTTGCGCAGCCGGCGCGAGATCTGCCCGCCGATGAGCACGCCGAGCGCCGAACCGCCGATGACCACGGCGAGGGAGCCGACGACCAGGGCCCGGTCCAGGTCGCGCACCATGTTGGCGCTCTCCCGGAAGGGGTGGTGGAGCGAGAGCACCTGCCCGTTGCCGAGCGGCACGGCCGCCCACACCTCGTGCGTCCCGCCGGGCCGCTCCTGGATGTAGGTCCCGCGCCGCCCCGACCGCGCCTTCTCCCGCAACTGGGCGGGCAGTTCGGGGTCGTTGAGCTTGGCGGCGCCCATGATGGGCTTGCGTCCGGCCTCGGCGCTGCGGGCGATGTACTGGACCTGCTCCAGCTTCGACTCGCGGGCGCTCTCCAGCATCGACACCCGGGCGGCGCTGTGCACCACGAGGCTCAGCGCGACCGCGGTGAGCGCGCCGACGGCGGCGATGGCCAGGGTGATCTTCCAGCGGATCCCGGTACGGAGGGTGAAGCCGCTCATCCTTTGAGCTTGTATCCGAAGCCCCGGACCGTCTCGATCCGGTCCTGGCCGATCTTGGTGCGCAGCCGCTGGACGTGGACGTCCACGACGCGCGTGTCACCGCCCCAGTCGTAGTCCCAGACGCGTTCCAGCAGCCGGTCGCGCGACAGCACGGTGCCCGGCGCGGAGGAGAACTCCAGCAGCAGCCGCATCTCGGTCGGCGTCAGGGCCACCGCGGCGCCCGCCCGGCGCACCTCCATGCCCTCGGTGTCGACCTCCAGGTCCCCGAAGGACAGCACGCCGCGCTCGTCCGCCGCACCGCCCTGCCCCGAGCCCGCCCCGCCGTTCTGCGGCCCGCCCGCGTGGCCGAAGCGGCGCAGCACGGCGCGGATCCGCGCGACCAGCACGGAGCCGTCGAAGGGCTTGGTGACGTAGTCGTCGGCGCCGGCCTCCAGGCCGAGGACCACGTCGATGGAGTCGGCGCGCGCCGACAGCATGATCACCGGGACGGTGGACTCGTCGCGGATGCGGCGGCACAGGCTCACGCCGTCCATGCCGGGGACCATCACGTCGAGCAGCGCGATGTCGGGGCGGTGGGCCCGGAAGGACTCCAGCCCCGACAGCCCGTCGGGCATGGCGGTGACCACGAACCCGTCGCGCTCCAGCGCCAGGGTCGTGGCCTCGCGGATGACGTCGTCGTCCTCCACGAACAGGACATGGGTCTCGGCCATGCGGAAGCCTCGCCTCGGTTCTTCTGGACGGTCAGTTCTTCTGGGTCGCGGCGGGCGCGGGCTGGCCCCCGCCGTCGACCACGTTGCTGTACTCGGAGTGCACCCGGTCCTGCTCGGTGAACCCGGCCCCGTCCCAGTGGTACGTGATCACGTCCTCGCCGGACGGATACGACAGCGGGTCGCTCTTGGCGTACACCTGCTTGGTGACCACCAGGTCGCCCCGGTCGATCTCCGCGTAGACGGGCGGCTGCTCGTCCGCGAACACATTCTCGTACGTGCCGCCGTCCGCGCGGTACACGTAGGAGCCGCGGCCCAGGGCGTCCGCGCACGACAGGACGTTCACGACGATGTCGACGACGCTGCCGCCGGTGATCTTCCCGTAGCTCACGTCGATCGGGTACTCCTTGCCCGTGCAGGGCTTGAGGTCCCGCTTGACCGCGCTGCTGACCTTGGGGTCGGCCATCAGCAGCCGCACCGGGTCGACTCTCGTCCGGGGCATCCCGGGCGCGCTCACGGACGGGTCCGCCCCGGTGGACGGGCCGTCGGAGGCGTCCTCGGAGGCGGAGCCCTCGGCGGAGGGGGAGGCGGGGCCCGTCTTCGCGACGGGGTCGCTGCGCGCGGGACCGCCGTCGCGCAGGCCCGTGCCGCCGGTGGCGCAGCCGACCATGAACACGGCAGTGCCGACGAGGACGACCGTCCCCGCCGACATCAGAACCAGTGGGCCCCTCCCGGCCTTCGCCGGGGGGGAGCCCCTTTCCGTCAGGCTGTGGCCATTCAGGCCGCGCACCGCTCACGCCCCTCGTACCGGATGGTGTGGTCACCGCGTTCCAGCGCGCGCATGTCCAGGTCCCGGCTCTCCAACTCCTGCCGGAGCCGGGCCAGTGCGCGGTGCAGGGTGCTCTTCACGGTTCCCGCCGACATTCCGAGCGCCGCGGCCGTCTCCTCGGTGCTCATCTGCTCCCAGTGTCGCAGCACGACCACACTGCGCTGCTTGGGCGCGAGCACCTTGAGGATGTCCATCAGCAGGGCGCGGTCGGCACGCTGGTCGGAGCCGTCCTCGACGGAGGCGTCGGGGAGCTGCTCGGTGGGGACCTCGTCGAGCTTGCGGGCGCGCCACCACTCGGTACGGGTGTTGATCATGACGCGGCGGAGGTAGGCGTCGGCCAGGGACTTGTCGGCGATGCCGTCCCAGCGGCCGTAGGTGCGCACGAGGGCGGTCTGCAGGAGGTCCTGGGCGTCGGTGGGGTCCGGGACCAGGCGCCGGGCGCTGCGCAGCAGCGCGTCCTGCCGAGTGCGTACGTACTCCTCGAATTCGAGTACCTCGCCGTGCGCCATCTCAGACCGCCTCCGTTCCGTCCAACCCCGTCACCACCGGCTAGCGGATCCGAAGGTACGGAGGGGTTGTCACGGGGTTGTGCGGGCCAGCCTTCGGTGGGAGCACGGACACCCATAGGTTGTGTAACAGTGCCGTGAGCTGCGGTTTCCCGGCCGGAAGCGGAATGGATCAGTCAGCTCGGGGTGGGGGCCGGGGAGGTGCCGGGCGGGGCCCCCCGCCCCCCGCAGTTCTGCGGCGGGGCCATGGGCCGTCGGTATGATCCCCCCGCGAGCGGGTCGACCACGCCCTCGGGGACCAGCCC
>NZ_JBHXRU010000102.1:5994-20702 GCF_042716255.1 Streptomyces sp. NPDC058662
TCGTTTTTTTTTTTAACACCTACCCCCTTTTGTTTGTTTAACTGGGCGGTGCGGGGGGGTTCCCCGGCCGCACGGGGTTTGTATCTGCCCGGGGGGGGGGGGGGGGGGGGGGGGGCGGGGGGGCCCGCCCGCCACCCCTCAGTTCTGCGGCGGTCCCTGGGGCAGTCGGTAGAAGCCGCCGGCGAGCGGTTCGACCAGGCCGTCGGAGACCAGCCCGTCCAGTGCCCGGGCCCGCTGCACCGGTTCGTCCCAGACGGTGTCGAGCACCGCGCGCGGAACGGAGCCCGCCGACTCCCGGAGCACGGCGAGGAGCCGGCCCCGGACCTGCCGGTCCGTTCCCGCGTACGTCTGCCCGCGGCGCGGCGGCCCTTCGTGCGCGGGCTTTCCGGCCAGGCGCCAGGCGCACAGCCCGGCGACGGGGCAGCGCGCGCAGTCCGGGCTCTTGGCGGTGCACACGAGCGCGCCGAGTTCCATCGAGGCCGCGGCCCAGCGCGCCGCGGTGCCCTCGTCCTCGGGCAGCATGGCGCGGGCGAGCCGCCGTTCGGCCGCGGTGGTGGCGTTGGGCGGGTACTCGACGCCGGTGGCGGTGCGGGCGAGGACGCGGCGGACGTTGGTGTCGAGCACCGCGTGCCGCTGCCCGTACGCGAAGGAGGCCACGGCCGCGGCGGTGTACTCGCCGATCCCGGGCAGGGCCAGCAGCTGCGTGTGGTCGCGCGGTACGTCGCCCCCGTGCCGCTCCGTTATCGCGGCGGCCGCGCCGTGCAGGCGCAGGGCGCGGCGGGGGTAGCCGAGCCGGCCCCAGGCCCGTACGGCCTCGCCCGGGGCGTCGGCGGCGAGGTCGGCGGGGCGGGGCCACCGGGCCAGCCACTGCTCGTAGACCGGCAGCACCCGGCTGACCGGGGTCTGCTGGAGCATGAACTCGCTGACCATGACCCCCCAGGGGCCGGCCTCGGGGCGGCGCCAGGGCAGGTCGCGGGCGTGCTCGTCGAACCACTCGATGACGGGGGAGTGCAGCGCGTGGCAGACGCCGGGCGGGGCGTCTGCCGAACCGTCGGCCGAGGTGGCGGGGGAGGTGTCGGGGAAGGCGTCGGGAGAGGTGTCGGAAGTGGCGTCTCGGGAGGAGAGGGGGGATGCAGTCATGGCAGACGCATCCTGGCACGTTTCGGGCCTAGCGCGCCGGGCCCGGACCGGTGAACCAGACAGCGGCGCGGACGTTGCTCGTCCGCACGGCGGAGACGATCCGGGTCGTCGGGCCGGTGAGGGCGAGGACGAGGAGCGCGGCCAGCGAGGCACCCAGCAGCAGGCCCATGGCCACGTCGTGCGGGTAGTGCACGCCGACGAAGACCCGGGAGAAGGCCATCAGCAGCGCGAGCGGCACGGTGAGCAGCGCGAGGCGCCGCACCGCCAGGGCCAGTGCGACGGCGGCGGCGCCGGCTATGGCCGAGTGGTTGCTGGGGAACGACCAGTCGCCGTAGGCAGGGCACTCGATCAGGGCGACGGCCGCACCGGTGACGGCCCGGCAGGGGCGGTCCTGGTCCACGGTGGACTTCGCGGCCTCGGACACGACGTACGCGAGGGCCGTGACCGGCGCCGCCAGGACGGCGAGGGCGACGGTGCGGGGGTCGCGGCGGCTGCGCGAGCGCCACCAGACGGCGACGAAGAGCGCGCCGAAGACGAGGAGCCCGTACTCCGTCCACACCTCGGACGCGGTCTGCACCCAGGAGGGTGTGGAGTGGGCGAAGGAGGTGACGTCGCGATAGAGGTCCGAGCTGTTCATGGTCACCGACAGTACTTAAAGATGATTAACCCCTGTGCGGGGGGCTTGGCTTGTTCTGGTCGCCTTCGCCCGCGGCAGCAGGCTGATCATCGGCAAATCAATTCCGCTGCGCGGCATGTGGGGCGCGGATCGGGCCGCGAACTCTCGTAAAGTTCCGCTCGTGGGATCTCTGCGCAATCCGGTCGGGCCGCTCCCCTCCTCCATCTACTGGCGACGGAGGGCTGTGCTGGCGTCCGTTGTCGCGCTCCTCGCGCTCCTCGCCGTATGGACCGTCAGTTCCGGCGGGGGGAAGTCGAGTACGAACGGCAAGGGCCAGGGCGGCCCCGACCCCGTCACCTCGATCACCCCGGGCCCGCCGGGCAGCGGCCCGGCGATCAGTCAGGCCCCGGGCGGACGGCCCGAGTCGGGCGGGGGCGCGGGCACCGGCTCCGAGGGCGGCGGCTCCGCGGGTGCCGGCAAGAACGGGGAGCCCGGCGGAGGTTCCGGTTCCGGCGCCGGCGGTGCGGGTGCGGGCGGCACGGACGGTTCCGGCGCGGGCGGCGGCCCGGCCCAGGTCCCGGCGGACTCGCCCCTCCCCACGTGCGCGCCGGGCGCGCTGCAGTGGGAGGTCAAGAGCGTGAAGAACGAGTACGAGGCGAACGAGAAGCCCCGGCTGGAACTGATCACCCGCAATGTCTCCGCCAGCACCTGCAAGGTCGATCTCGGCCCCAAGCAGGCGGTCCTGACCATCCTCCAGGCGGCCGGCACCAAGGCCGTGTGGTCCTCGGCGGACTGCCCCGCGGGCCCGGGCAACGCCTTCTTCCGCGTCGGCGCGCAGAGCGAGACGAAGCAGTCCCTGGAATGGGATCGCAGGTTCAGCGCGCCCGACCAGTGCCAGACGCCCCCGCCGGGGTCGGCCGGCCCGGACACCTACGTGGTCGAGGTCAAGTCCCCGGGCATGCCGGTGGCGCGCACCTCGTTCGTCCTCAAGCAGGACTAGGGCCCCGGGCCGTCCGGGCGCCGCGGGTCAGACGTACCGCTCCAGGATCGACGACTCCGCCAGCCGGGACAGGCCCTCGCGGACGCTGCGCGCCCGCGCCTCGCCGACGCCGTCCACCGTCTGCAGGTCGTCGACGCTGGCCGCGAGCAGCTTCTGCAGGCCGCCGAAGTGCTCCACCAGCCGCTCGATGATCGCGCCGGGGAGCCTCGGCACCTTGGCCAGCAGGCGGTAGCCCCGCGGCGACACCGCCGAGTCCAGGGTCTCCGGCGAGCCGGTGTACCCGAGCGCCTTCGCCACGATCGCCAGTTCCAGCAGCTCCGGGTGCGTCAGCGCGTCCAGCTCGGACAGGGCCTCGTCCACCGTGCGGGAACGCTTCGCCGTCGGCTCCGGCACGTAGTCCCGGATGACCAGCTCGCGCTCCTGCTCGATCCCCACCGTCAGCTCGTCGAGCTGCAGCGACAGCAGGCGACCGTCCGTGCCCAGTTCCACCACGTACTCGGCGATCTCGGTCGCGATCCGCCGGACCATTTCCAGCCGCTGCGCGACCGCCGTCACGTCGCGGACCGTGACCAGGTCCTCGATCTCCAGCGCCGACAGCGTGCCCGCGACCTCGTCGAGCCGCAGCTTGTACCGCTCCAGGGTGGCCAGCGCCTGGTTCGCCCGCGACAGGATCGCCCCGGACTCCTCCAGGACCCGCCGCTCCCCGTCCACGTACAGGGCGATCAGCCGCATCGACTGCGACACCGACACGACCGGGAAGCCGCACTGCTTCGAGACGCGGTCGGCCGTGCGGTGCCGCGTGCCGGTCTCCTCCGTGTGGATCGACGCGTCCGGCACGAGCTGCACGCCGGCCCGCAGGATCTTGGTGATGTCCTTGTCGAGGATGAGCGCGCCGTCGAGCTTGCACAGCTCGCGCAGCCGGGTCGCGGTGAACTCCACGTCCAGGACGAAACCGCCGGTGCACATGGCGTCGACGGACTTGTCCATCCCGAGGACGATGAGCCCGCCGGTGTTGCCCCGGACGATCCGCTCCAGGCCGTCGCGCAGGGGCTGACCGGGCGCGACCGCGCTGAGGGAGGCCCGCATCATGGCCTCCTGCTTGGAGCCGGCACCCGACTTGCCGGATGCTGCTGCCCCGTCCTTGGCTGCCACTGCACTCCTCCGGTCGCGGGTTGCGCCGCCCCGCGCCACGGGCACGAGGACGTGCGAAGGGCCGGGCGGACCAGCACAAAGTCTACCGGCGCGCGCTGCGGCCCCGCCGTGGCTTGGCCAGGTACGCCCGCACGGAACCCGGTACGGGGCCCCTGACCAGCGGCGGGGCCCGTCGATACGTCACCGCGGGCGGACCCGGGGACCGCGGCCGGCGGAGCCGGACGGCCCACTCGGCGGCCCGCGGAGCCGGGGTCTGCTCGGCGGCCCGCGGAGCCGGGCGGCCTACTCGGCGGCCCGCTCCCTCGCCGGCGTACGCGACCGGCCGCGCGGCAGTACGCGCAGCGCCTCGCCCATGTCGGCCACCTCGATCACCTTCATGCCCGCGGGCACCTTGCCCGGGTCCGACGGCACCAGCGCCTGGGTGAAGCCGAGCCGGTGCGCCTCCGCGAGGCGCCGCTGCACGCCGGTCACCCGGCGCACCTCACCGGCCAGGCCGACCTCCCCGATCGCGACGAGGTTCTTCGGCAGCGGCACGTCACTGGCGGCGGAGGCCAGCGCGAGCGCGATCGCCAGGTCGGCGGCCGGTTCGGTGAGCTTCACCCCGCCCACCGTCGCGCTGTAGATGTCCCGCTTGCCGAGCGCGGTGATCCGCCCCCGCTGCTCCAGGACCGCCAGCATCATCGAGACGCGGGAGGTCTCCAGCCCCGACGTGGTCCGCCGGGGGGAGGGGATCTGGGAGTCCACGGTCAGCGCCTGCACCTCGGCGACCAGGGGGCGCTTGCCCTCCAGGGTCACCGTCAGGCAGGTGCCGGGCACGGCCTCGGCTCGCCGGGTCAGAAACAGCCCGCTCGGGTCGGCCAGGCCCGTGATCCCCTCGTCGTGCAGTTCGAAGCAGCCCACCTCGTCGGTGGCGCCGTACCGGTTCTTGACGCCGCGCACCAGCCGCAGCCGGGCGTGGCGGTCGCCCTCGAAGCTCAGCACCACGTCGACGAGGTGCTCCAGCAGCCGGGGGCCGGCGATGGCCCCGTCCTTGGTCACGTGGCCCACCAGCAGGGTGGACATCCCCCGCTCCTTCGAGGCCCGGATCAGCGCCCCGGCCACCTCGCGGACCTGCGCCATGCCGCCGGGCGCGCCGTCGATCTCGGGGGAGGCCACCGTCTGCACGGAGTCCAGGACGAGCAGGGAGGGCTTCACGGCGTCCAGGTGGCCGAGCACGGCCGAGAGGTCGGTCTCGGCGGCGAGGTACAGGTGGTCGCTGAGGGCGTTGATGCGGTCGGCCCGCAGCCGCACCTGGCTCGCGGACTCCTCGCCGGTGACGTACAGGGTGCGGTGCTCGCTGTCGGCCGCCTTCGCCGCGACGTCCAGCAGCAGCGTCGACTTCCCGACGCCGGGCTCCCCGGCGAGCAGGACCACGGCCCCGGGCACGAGCCCGCCGCCGAGCACCCGGTCCAGCTCGTCCACGCCGGTACTGCGGGCGGTCGCCGTCCGCCCGTCGACCTGGGCGATCGGTACGGCGGCGGTCGAGACCCGGCCCGCCGCGGTGGTCCGCACGGCGGGCGTGCCCATCTCCTCGACGGTGCCCCACGCCTGGCACTCGGGACACCGCCCGAGCCACTTCGCGGTCGTCCAGCCGCACTCGGTACAGCGGTAGGACGGCCGGTCCTTGGCGGATGAACGAGCAGTACGGGCAGCCATGCGGCCCACGGTAGCCGCCCCCACCGACAACCCGGCCGCTGCCTCGGTCCGGCCGCCCGCCGCCGGCCGGGCCGCCCGCCCGCAGGGGGGGTACGTCCGCCCACCGGGCGTCGCACGCCCCCCTGCCGCGGCCGGGCCGCACCCCGGCGCGCCGGCCGCAGGAGGCCCGGCGTCAGGGCCGGGGGTCAGCGGACCTCCGATCTGTTCACCCGTAAGGGCTAAAACAGCTGAAGGCTTCCGGGGCATCACTGGCGCGCCGCCTACGGTCGCCAGGTGAACAGCAGCAACCAGGCACACCCCGCACCGCGCACCGGCGCACACCGGGCGCACGGGCGCACGCCCCTCGCAGGGGAGCAGCCGCCCCCCTTCCGCCACGAGCCCTACCTCGATGGCCTGTTCACCTACTGCCTGTCGGTCCTCTGCGACCACGACACCGCCACCGACGTGCTCGGTGACGTGCTCGCCGTGGCCGAGCGGCACCCGGGCCGCTGCCCCGACGAGAGGGACCGGCGGGCCTGGCTGTACGCCCTCGCCCGCTGGGGCTGCCTCCGCCGGCTCGCCGAACGACGGCGCACGCGGCAGGGAGCGCATTCCGCTCGGCGTGCGCCGGTGCACACGGACCCCGACCGTGCGCCGGACGGCCACGCGCCCGACCCGAACGCCCGACGCACCCTTGACGTGAACGCCTACCGCCGTACCGAGCTGGCCCGCCTCGCCTGGCCGGAGGCCGCCGGCACCACGCCCGAGCAGCGCGAGGCCCTGGAACTGGCCGTCCGCCACCGCCTCGGCGTCCCCGAACTCGCGGCCGTCCTCGGCACCCGCCCCGCGGCCGCCCGGGAACTGCTCTCCGGCGCCGCGTGCGAGGTCGAACGTACCCGCGCGGCCCTCGCCGTCGTCGAGACCGGCGGCTGCCCCGCCGTGTCCCGCCTCACCGGGGACGGCCAGGTCCTGCTCTCCACCACCCTGCGCGCCGAGCTCGTACGCCACGTCGACGACTGCCCTCGCTGCCGCCGCGTGGCCGAGCGCGTCGGCGCCGCGGCCCCCTGGCCCGGTTCGGGGGACATCGACACCGCCGCGCTCCCGCTGGTCCCCGCCCCCCGTACCGCCGTGCACGCCGCGATGCTCCGCGCCGGGCGCGGCCGGGGCCGGGGCCCGGGCCCTCGCTTCGACCGCACCGGCTTCCCGATGGACCCCAAGGACCGCGCGGCCCGCCGCGACCGGCTGCGCGCCCGGGCGGTGACCACCACCGTCGTCGCCACCGTCGTGGCGGCCCCGGTGCTGGCGCTGTGGGCGGCGTACCGGGGCGAGGCCGGCGCCGGCGAGCCGGCCGGCGACACCTCCACCCGGATCTCCGCCAAGGAGTCCGAGACCGGGCCCCCGCACGTGGACGGCCGCCCGCTGACCGCCTACGAGAACGCCGGCAACGCCGCCGCGACCACCGGCGGCCCCGGCTTCGCGCCGGGCAGCGCGGACCCCGACGTCTCCGTCGAGGTGATCAGCGCCGGCCCGCCGGCCACCCCCGGCCCGGCCCGTCCCGGCGCACCCGGCCGCCTCTCCGTGGCCGCGTCCTCGCACGGCACCACCACCGTGCTCACCCTCACGGCCTCCGGCGGCGCCCCGGTGGACTGGCGGCTCTGGTCCGACGCCCCGTGGCTGCGCGCGAGCCGGACGGCGGGCACGCTGGCGCCCGGAGAATCGGTCACCCTGATGATCTCCGTGGACACCGAGTCCCAGCCCGTCGGCGCCTGGGCGGCCCGGGTCGGCGTGGATCCGGGCGGCGCGGTGGTCTCCATCCGCGGGCGCGGCCGCCCCGCGCCCGCCACCCCGGGCGACCCCTCACCCCCGGCGCCCACCCCGGACCCGACCCCCACGCCCACCGCGACGGAGCCGAGCACCCCGCCGCCGGACCCGACACCCACGCCGACCCCGACCGACCCCCCGGCCACCACGGCCGCCCCGTCCCCGGAGCCGACCGGGGAAGCACCCGGACCGGCCTCGTAGGAGGGCGGCGGGCGGCTACACGGGGTCGGCCGGGTGCGGCGCCATCGGCAGCAGGGAGGCCAGGCGGGCCTCGCAGTGCTCGACGAGGGCCTCGTAGCCCGCCTTGCCCATCAGCTCCGTCAGCTCGGGGCGGTACGACACGTACACCGGCTCCCCGGCGCCGTGCGCGGAGGTCGCCGACGTGCACCACCAGTGCAGGTCGTGGCCGCCGGGTCCCCAGCCGCGCCGGTCGTACTCCCCGATCGACACCTGGAGGACGCGGGTGTCGTCGGGGCGCTCGATCCAGTCGTACGTGCGGCGGATCGGCAGCTGCCAGCAGACGTCGGGCTTCGTCTCCAGCGGTTCGCGCCCCTCCCGCACGGCCAGGATGTGCAGCGAGCAGCCCGCGCCGGCGGCGAAGCCGGGCCGGTTCAGGAAGATGCACGCCCCGTCCCAGCGGCGGGTCTGCTTCTCGCCGTCGTCGTCGGCCTGGGTCCACCCGGTCTCGCTGCCGACGTCGTGGAACTGCCACACCTCGGGCGTCAGCCGCGCCACATGCCGGGCCACCCGCTTCTCGTCGTCCTCGTCGGAGAAGTGCGCCCCGAGCGTGCAGCAGCCGTCGGACGCCCGGCCCGGCTGGATGCCCTGGCAGCCGCTGCCGAAAATGCAGGTCCAACGGGAGGTCAGCCAGGTCAGGTCGCAGCGGAAGACCTGCTCGTCGTCGGCGGGGTCGGGGAACTCCACCCAGGCGCGGGGGAAGTCGAGGCCCTTCTCGTCGGGGACGACGGCGCCCCTGGCCTTGGCCCCGGCCCTGGCGCCCGCCTTGGCTTTGCCCTTCGCCTTCACCTCGGCGTTTCCGCCCCCGGCGTCCGCCGGCGCACCCGCGTCGGCGTGGCCCTTGCGCCTGCCCTTGTCCTTGGCCTTGTCCTTGGCCTTGACGACGGCTCCGACCGCGGCTCCGACCGCGGCCCCGACGGCGGCGTCGACCCCGGCTCCGACCGCGGCCCCGGTCCCGGCCTCGGTGGTGCTGCCCTTGCCCGCGTCCTTCTTCGTATGTGGCACAAACCCAAGCCTAAGCGCCCCTCCCACCACCCCCGCGTGTTCGTCGCAGTAGCGTTTCCCCCTATGAGACTCGGTGTCCTTGACGTGGGTTCGAACACGGTCCATCTGCTGGTGGTGGACGCGCACCCCGGTGCGCGCCCCCAGCCGGCGTACTCGCACAAGGTCGACATGCGGCTGGCGCAGCTCCTCGACGAGCACGGCGCCGTCACGCCCGAGGGCATCGAGCGCCTCGTCTCGGTGATCGGCGAAGCCGTGCACGCCGCCGAGGACAAGGGCTGCGAGGACGTCCTGCCGTTCGCGACCAGCGCGGTGCGCGAGGCCACGAACGCGGACGAGGTCCTGGCCCGGGTGAAGCGGGAGACCGGCGTCGACCTCCCCGTCCTGAGCGGCGAGGACGAGGCCCGGCTGACCTTCCTCGCGGCGCGCCGCTGGTTCGGCTGGTCGGCCGGGAAACTGCTGGTCCTCGACATCGGCGGCGGCTCGCTGGAGATCGCGTACGGCATCGACGAGGACCCGGACGCGGCCGTCTCGCTGCCGCTGGGCGCGGGCCGCCTGACGGCGGGCTGGCTCCCCGGGGACCCCCCGGACGCCTCCGACATCCGCGCGATGCGCCGGCACGTGCGGGCGCAGATCGCGCGCACCGTGCGGGAGTTCAACCGCTTCGGGACACCGGACCACGTGGTGGGCACGTCGAAGACGTTCAAGCAGCTGGCCCGCCTCGCGGGCGCGGCGCGCTCGGCGGACGGCCTGTACGTGCAGCGGGACCTGACGCGCAAGTCCCTGGAGGAGTGGGTCCCGCGCCTCGCGGCGATGACCACGGCGCAGCGCTCCGCCCTCCCGGGCGTCTCCGAGGGCCGCGCCAACCAGCTCCTGGCGGGCGCGCTGGTGGCGGAGGGCGCGATGGACCTCTTCGGGGTCGACGAGTTGGAGATCTGCCCGTGGGCCCTGCGCGAGGGCGTGATCCTGCGCCGCCTGGACCACATGCCGCCGGAGGTGGGGGAGTAGCAAGCGGGCCCCGGCGTGAGGGCCTTCACATACGGGGGTCGCGAGGGGCCCGTACCCTGTGTCCGTGGCAGAACCAGTCCGTGTACCGACCGCGAAGGTCGCGCTCTCCACGGCCTCCGTGTACCCGGAGTCCACGGCGACCGCCTTCGAGACCGCCGCGCGCCTCGGGTATGACGGCGTCGAGGTCATGGTCTGGACGGACCCGGTCAGCCAGGACGTGGACGCCCTGCGCCGCCTCTCGGACCGGCACCGGGTACCGGTCCTGGCCGTCCACGCGCCCTGCCTCCTCATCACCCAGCGCGTCTGGTCGACCGACCCGTGGACCAAGCTCCAGCGGGCCCGGGCCGCCGCCGAGCGGCTGGGGGCGTCCACGGTGGTGGTGCACCCGCCGTTCCGGTGGCAGCGGCAGTACGCGCGGGACTTCGTCGGCGGGATCTGGCGGATGGCCGACGAGACCGATGTCCGGTTCGCCGTCGAGAACATGTATCCCTGGCGCTACCGCGACCGCGAGATGCTCGCGTACGCGCCCGAGTGGGACGTGACCAAGGACGACTACCGGCACTTCACCGTCGACCTGTCGCACACGGCGACCGCGCGCACGGACGCCGTCGCGATGATCGACCGGATGGGCGACCGGCTCGCCCACATCCACCTCGCCGACGGGAACGGATCCGCCAAGGACGAGCACCTCGTCCCGGGACGCGGTACGCAGCCCTGCGCCGAGCTGCTGGAGCGGCTCGCCCGGACCTCCTTCGACGGGCACGTGGTGATCGAGGTCAACACGCGGCGCGCCATGTCCTCCGCCGAGCGCGAGGCCGACCTCGCCGAGGCGCTGGCCTTCACCCGCCTGCACCTCGCCACCGCGCCCGCCCCGCCCCGCCCCCCGGCGCGCCGCCCGTGACCGCGGAGCCGGCGAAGCCCCGCCGCCGGGGGCCCGGGCGGCCCCGGCAGGACGAGGTCGAGGAGGGGCCCGGCACCCAGGAGCGGATCCGCCTCGCGGCCCGCTCCGAGTTCGCCGCGCGGGGCTACGACAAGACCTCCGTACGGGGCGTCGCCAAGGCCGCGGGCGTGGACCCGGCCCTGGTCCACCACTACTTCGGCAGCAAGGACGACCTCTTCGCCGCCGCCATCGAGCTCAGCATGGAGCCCGCCCTGGTGGTCCCGGCGATCATCGGCGCCGGCCCGGACGGCATCGGCGAGCGCCTCGCGCGCTACTTCCTCGGGATCTGGGAGAACCCGGCCAGCCGGACCCCCCTGCTCGCGGTCCTGCGCTCCGCGCTCACCCACGAGGCCGCGGCCAAGGTGCTGCGCGGGCTGATCCTGCGCCGCGTCCTGGAGCGCGTCGCCGCCGACCTGGACGTTCCGGAGCCGACCCTGCGGGTCGAGCTGGCCGCCTCGCACATGATCGGTATCGCCCTGCTGCGCTACGTCGTCCAGGTCGAGCCCCTCGCCTCCGCGGACCCCGAGGACATCGTGGCCCTGGTGGCCCCGACGCTCCAGCGGTACCTGACCGAGTGATGAGCCGCGCGTCCCGACATCCGGACAACCCGTCCGTATCCCGGGCGATGGGCGTAGCCTCGTAACTGATTCATATCTACAGTCGCGGCCGCGCCCGCAAGGCCGACCGCACTCATGGGGAGTGAACCCGATGCCCGAGCTGAGGTCCCGCACCGTCACCCACGGCCGCAACATGGCGGGCGCACGCGCCCTTATGCGTGCGTCGGGCGTAGCGAGCGAGGACATCGGGAAGCCGATCATCGCGGTCGCCAACTCCTTCACCGAGTTCGTCCCCGGCCACACCCACCTCGCCCCCGTCGGCCGGATCGTCTCCGACGCCATCCGGGCCGCGGGCGCGATCCCGCGCGAGTTCAACACGATCGCCGTCGACGACGGCATCGCCATGGGGCACGGCGGGATGCTCTACTCGCTGCCGTCGCGCGACCTCATCGCGGACTCCGTGGAGTACATGGTCGAGGCGCACTGCGCCGACGCGCTGATCTGCATCTCCAACTGCGACAAGATCACTCCCGGCATGCTGATGGCCGCGATGCGGCTCAACATCCCGGTCGTGTTCGTGTCCGGCGGCCCGATGGAGGCCGGGCAGGCCATCCTCGTCGACGGCACCGTCCGCAAGCTCGACCTGATCGACGCCATGGTCGACGCCGCCAACGAGAACATCTCCGACGAGGACGTCCTGCGGATCGAGGAGAACGCCTGCCCGACCTGCGGGTCCTGTTCGGGCATGTTCACCGCCAACTCCATGAACTGCCTCGCCGAGGCCATCGGCCTGGCCCTGCCGGGCAACGGTTCGGTCCTCGCCACGCACACCGCCCGCCGCGCCCTGTACGAGGACGCCGGCCGGACGGTCGTGGAGATCACCAAGCGGTACTACGAGGACGGCGACGAGTCGGTCCTGCCGCGCGCCATCGCCACCCGCGAGGCCTTCGAGAACGCCATGGCCCTCGACATCGCCATGGGCGGCTCCACCAACACGATCCTGCACCTGCTGGCCGCGGCGCAGGAAGCCGGTCTGGACTACGACCTCACCGACATCGACGAGGTCTCGCGCCGCGTCCCGTGCCTGGCCAAGGTCGCTCCGAACGTGGCGCCCGGCGGCACGTACTACATGGAGGACATCCACCGCGCCGGCGGCATCCCCGCCATCCTCGGCGAGCTGCACCGCGGCGGCCTCCTCAACAAGAACGTCACCACCGTCCACTCCGACGGCCTGGAGGACTGGCTCGGGCAGTGGGACGCCCGCTCCGGCACCGCGTCCGAGACGGCGATGGAGCTGTGGCACGCGGCCCCCGGCTGCGTGCGGTCCGCGACCGCGTTCTCCCAGTCCGAGCGCTGGGACACCCTCGACCTCGACGCCGAGGGCGGCTGCATCCGCTCCGTGCAGCACGCGTACTCCAAGGACGGCGGCCTCGCCGTCCTGCGCGGCAACATCGCGGTCGACGGGTGCGTCGTGAAGACGGCCGGCGTGGACGAGTCGATCTGGACGTTCGAGGGCCCGGCGGTCGTCTGCGAGTCGCAGGACGAGGCCGTCGACAAGATCCTGCGCAAGGAGATCAAGGCGGGCGACGTCGTCGTCATCCGCTACGAGGGCCCGCGCGGCGGCCCCGGCATGCAGGAGATGCTCTACCCGACCTCCTTCCTCAAGGGCCGGGGCCTCGGCAAGGTCTGCGCACTGATCACGGACGGCCGCTTCTCCGGCGGCACCTCGGGCCTGTCCATCGGCCACGCCTCGCCGGAGGCGGCCTCAGGCGGCACCATCGCCCTGGTCGAGGACGGCGACCGGATCCGGATCGACATCCCCAACCGCTCGATCGAACTGCTCGTCGACGACGCGGCCCTGGCCGCGCGGCGCGAGGCCCTCGGCGGCGTGTACGCCCCGAAGAACCGCGAGCGCAAGGTCTCGGCCGCGCTGCGGGCCTACGCCGCCATGGCCACCAGCGCCGACAAGGGCGCGGTCCGCGACGTGAGCCTGCTCCCCTGACCCGCACCGCACCCCCCGCCCGGCCCGACGGCCCCCACCCGACCAGGTCGGGCGGGGGCCGCTCCCGTACGGGGCCCGGCGCCCCGGCGCTCGCGTGCCCCGGGGCGCCGGGGTGCCGGGCCGCCGGGTGCCGGGGTGCCGGGCCCAGGGGTGCCGGGCCCAGGCGTGCCGGGCCGGGGCCGCGCCCGGGCTTGCCGACGTGCCCTGCGGCCGTTCGCGTGCTCCGGGGTGCAGGGCCCGGCGGTGCCGGGCCCAGGGGTGCCGGGCCGGGGCCGCGCCCGGGCTTGCCGACGTGCCCCGCGGCCGTTCGCGGGCTCCGGGGTGCAGGGGTGCCGGAGGCGTCTCGGCCTCGCGGTGCCGGTGTCAGTCGCCGGCGGGGTTCACCGCCGCCACCGCGAACACCGAGCCGTCCGGGGCCGACGCGTACACCCGCCCGTCGGCCGCCACCGGCGCGGGCAGGGTCGCGCTGAAGGCGCCCTGCCCCGGCCCCGTCCGGGGCCCCGTCTGCCCCGTGAGCCGTCCGGCCGCCGCGTCGACGGTCAGCAGCCGGCCGTCCTGCGCCGACAGGTGCACCCGCCCGTCGGCGGCCACCGGCCGGGAGGCGGCGCCCGCTCCGGTCTCCAGCCGCCACCGCTCCCCCTCCGGTCCGACCGCCACGAGCCCGCCCCTGCTCTCCACCGCGTAGACGGTCCCGTCCGGGGCCACGGCCGCCTCCGCCTCGAACAGCGGCGCCGACAGCCGTACGCGGTGCACCGCCAGGCTCGCCGCGTCCACCCGTACGACGGCGCTCGTCCTGACCCCCGCCTCGTTGTCCAGCAGGTACACCGAGCCCCCCGCCACCCCGACCGGCCGCAGCCGTCCCGCGGCCCGCGTCTGCCGGACCACGGCACCGGTCGCCGGGTCCACCTCCGCCAGGAGGGTCGTCGCGCCGGCGCCGTCGGGCGTCGCCGCGTACAGCACCGGGGCACCCGAGCCGCCCGGACCGCCCCACCACACGGACCCCGCCCCGCCGATCCGCTTCGTCCAGCGCTGGGCCCCGCTCGCCGCGTCGAGGGCGGTCACCGCCCCGTCGGGCGCCACCGTGAGTACGTACGGGCCCGCCGTCACGACCCGCGCCCCGCCCGGGAGCCCGCGGCGCCAGCGCTCCGCGCCCGTGCCCGGGTCCAGCGCCTGGAGCAGCTCGCTGCCGGGCGCCACCGCCAGGACCGCCCCGGCGGCGTGCAGCGGCGTACTGTCCGTCACCGCATCGGGGGCCGGCGCGGCCGTACGCACGGCCCACACCACCGAGCCGTCCGCGGGGTCGAGCCGGGCCGCGGCCAGCCCGCGCCCCGAGCAGTACAGGCCCCCGGCCGCCGCCGAGCAGGACGCGGTGCGGCCGCCCAGGGGCACCGACCACGGCGTGAACGGCTTCCCCGCCGCGGTCCCCCGCGGCGTCGGCGCTCCCGGCGTCCCGGGCCGCGCCGAGGCCTCCGCGTCGGGGCCGGACCAGGCGTAACCCCCGGCCGCCCCCGCCGCGAGCAGCAGCCCGAGGCCGGCCGCCCACAGCGCCGACCGGCGCC
>NZ_JBHXRU010000103.1:0-20224 GCF_042716255.1 Streptomyces sp. NPDC058662
CGTGCGGCGCCCGGCGGAGCCGGGTCCGGACGGTCGGCCTACGGGAGGACCGCGAAGCCGTCCAGTTCGACCAAGGCCTCGGTGTCCCAGAGCCGCACCACGCCGACGAGCGCCATCGCCGGGTACTCGCGGCCCGCCAACCGGCGCCAGACGCGGCCGATTTCGGGCGCCGCCTCGCGGTACGCCGCCACGTCGACGGCGTAGACGGTGACCCGGGCCAGGTCGGCCGGGGCGCCGCCGGCCGCGGCCAGGGCGGTGAGCAGGTTCGCCAAAGCCCGTTCGAACTGCTCCGGCAGGTCCTTCCCCGCCACCTTGCCCGTACCGTCCAGTGCCGTCTGGCCGGCGAGGAACACCAGGCGGGAGCCCGTGGCCGTCACCGCGTGGGAGAAGCCGGTCGCCGGGGACAGCTCCCGCGGATTGATTCGTTCGACGCTCATCGCGCGGCCGCCTCCCGGTAGAGCTCCTTCGCGATGATGGTGCGCTGCACCTCGCTCGCCCCCTCGTAGATGCGGGGCGCCCGTACCTCGCGGTACAGGTGTTCCAGCAGGTGGCCGCGCTGGAGGGCGACCGCCCCGTGGAGCTGGACCGCGTGGTCCACGACGTACTGGGCGGTCTCGGTGGCCAGGAGCTTCGCCATCGCGGCCCGGCGGGGGACGTCCGGGGAGCCCCGGTCGTGGGCGCCGGCCGCCGCGTAGACCAGCAGCCGGGCCGCCTCGGTGCGGGTGGCCATCTCGGCGACCCGGTGCGCCACCGCCTGGAGGTCGCCCAGCACCCCGCCGAAGGCGGCGCGCCCCGCCGTGTACTCCAGCGTGGCGTCCAGCGCGGCCCGGGCCATGCCCACCGCGAAGGCGCCGACACTCGGCCGGAAGAGGTTGAGCGTGTCCATCGCGACACCGAAGCCCCGCCCGGGCTCGCCCAGCAGGTCCTGCCGGGCGACGGGCACCCCGTCGAAGTCCAGGGAGCCGATGGCGTGCGGGGACAGCATGTCCAGGGGCTCGCCGCGGAGCCCGGGGCGGTCCGCCGGGACCAGGAAGGCCGACACGCCCTTGGCTCCCGGCCCCTCACCCGTCCGGGCGAACACGGTGTAGAAGTCCGCCTCCGGCGCGTTGGAGATCCAGCGCTTCTCACCGCTGAGCCGCCAGCCGCCCCCGGAGTCCGGTTCGGCCGCCAGGGCCAGCGCCGCCGCGTCCGATCCCGCTCCCGGCTCGCTCAGGGCGAAGGCGGCCACCGCGCGTCCCGCGATCACCGGCGGCAGCCACCGCTCCCGCTGCTCCGCGCTGCCCGCCCGGAGCACCGGATGGGCGCCGAGGCCCTGCAGGGCCAGCGCGGTCTCCGCCTCGGTGCAGCCGTAGGCCAGGGACTCGCGCAGCAGGCACAGTTCGAGCGCACCCGCCGCGAACACCCGCTCCAGCAGGCCCAGCTCGCCCAGTTCCCGCAGCAGCGGCCGGTTGACCCGCCCCGGCTCCCCCTTCCCGGCCAGCGGCCGCAGCCGCTCCGCCGACAGTGCGCGCAATCGCCCGCACCATTCCTCCTGGTCCACCCCGAGCGCGAATCCGGTCATCCGAATATCCCCGCATCTATCGCGTCCTGTTGACTGCCGTCACCGTCACGATACGCTCGTGGTGCTACCGCACGGCCGGCCCCACCCCATTCCGGACCGTCGCCAGGGGGCGAACCCGTCTTGGACCTCAAGCCTTCCGCACACGCCGACACTTTCGCGCGCGACCACCTGCCACCCGCCCACACCTGGCCGGAGTTGCTCTTCGAGTTGCCCGAACTGGCCTACCCGGACCGGCTGAACTGCGGGGCCGAGCTCCTCGACGCCACCATCGCCCGGTTCGGCCCCGACCGCCCGGCCTTCCGCAGCGGCTCGGGCGAGGTGTGGACGTACGGCGGGCTCCGCGAGCGGGTGGACCGCCTCGCCCACGCCCTCACCGCGGACCTCGGTGTCGTCCCCGGCAACCGGGTGCTGCTGCGCGGGCCCACCGGCCCCTGGCTCGCCGCGTGCTGGCTCGCGGTGATGAAGGCGGGCGCGGTGGCGGTGACCGTACTGCCACAGCAGCGGGCGCAGGAGCTGGCCACGGTGTGCGAGATGGCGCGGGTGCGGCACGCCGTGTGCCACGCGGGCGCCCTGGACGACCTGGCCCGGGCCGAGGTCCCGGGGCTGCGGATCACCCCCTACGGCGGCGACGGCGCCGAGGACCTGCTGCGCCTCGCCGAGCGGTACGGCCCGGAGCCGTTCCCGGCGGTCGAGACCTCCGCCGACGACGTGGCCCTGATCGCCTTCACCTCCGGTACGACGGGGCGGCCCAAGGGCTGCATGCACTTCCACCGCGACCTGCTCTCCGTCGCCGACACGTTCTCGCGCACCGTGCTGCGCCCCCGCCCGGACGACGTCTTCGCCGGGAGCCCGCCGCTCGGGTTCACCTTCGGCCTCGGCGGCCTCGTCGTCTTCCCGCTGCGGGCGGGGGCGTCGGCGCTGCTGCTGGAGGAGGCGGGGCCCAGGTTCCTGCTGCCCGCGCTCGCCGAGCACCGGGTGACGGTCCTGTTCACCGCCCCCACCGCGTACCGGACGATGCTGGACGCCCTCGGCCCGTACGACGTGGGCGCCCACGACCTGTCCGCGCTGCGGCGCTGCGTGTCGGCCGGGGAGAACCTTCCCGCCGCCACCTGGCAGGCCTGGTACGAGCGCACCGGCCTGCGGATCATCAACGGCATCGGGGCCACCGAGCTGCTGCACATCTTCATCTCCGCCGCCGACGAGGACATCCGGCCCGGTACCACCGGGCGGGTGGTACCGGGCTGGCAGGCGCGGGTGGTGGACCGGGGCGGGCGGCCGGTCGCGGACAACGAGCCGGGGCTGCTGGCCGTGCGCGGGCCGGTGGGCTGCCGCTACCTGGCCGATCCCCGGCAGGGCGAGTACGTGCGGGACGGCTGGAACCTCACCGGCGACACCTACGTCCGGGATCCGGAGGGCTACTTCCGCTACGTCGCCCGCGCCGACGACATGATCGTCTCCGCCGGCTACAACATCGCGGGCCCCGAGGTGGAGGAGGCCCTGCTGCGCCATCCGGACGTGGTGGAGGCCGCGGTGGTGGGCCGCCCGGACGAGCGGCGCGGGCAGGTCGTGGTGGCGTACACCGTCGCCCGGGAGGGCGCGGTGCTGACGGAGGAGGTTCTGCGCGCCTTCATGCGCGCCGAACTGGCCCCGCACAAGTGCCCGCGCTCCTTCGTCTTCCTGCGCGCCCTCCCCCGCACCGCGACCGGCAAACTGCAACGCTTCCGGCTGCGCGATCTAGAGTGAACCCGTGGTCGAGCAGCACACCCCGCGATCCCTGATCGTCACGTTCTACGGCGCCTACGGGCGGTCCTTCGAGGGCCCGGTCCCGGTGGCCGCGCTGATCCGCCTGCTGGGCGCGGCCGGCGTGGACGCGCCCTCCGTCCGCTCGTCGGTGTCCCGGCTGAAGCGGCGCGGCTTCCTGCTGCCCGCGCGCACGGCGGACGGCTCGGCGGCGTACGAGCTGTCCCCCGAGGCGCGCCAGCTGCTGGACGACGGCGACCGGCGCATCTACGGCAGCCCGCAGCGTTCGCCGCAGTGGCTGGTGGCGGTCTTCTCCGTCCCGGAGCAGGAGCGCCACAAACGGCACCTGCTGCGCTCCCGGCTGGCCCGGCTCGGCTTCGGCGCGGTGGCGCCCGGGGTGTGGATCGCCCCGGCGCAGCTGGCCGAGGAGACCTCGCACACGTTGGAGCGGCTGCGTCTGACGGCGTACGTGGAGCTGTTCCGCGGCGCCCACCTCGGCTTCGCCCCGACGGCGGAGACAGTGGCCCGCTGGTGGGACCTGGCGGCTCTGGCCAAGCAGCACGAGGAGTTCCTCGACCTGCACGAGCCGGTCCTGCGGTCCTTGCAGACGGGCCCCGCGCCGACACCCCAGGAGGCGTACCGCGGCTACCTGTTCGCCCTGGACAGCTGGCGCCGCCTGCCGTACGCGGATCCGGGGTTGCCCCGCGAGCTGCTCCCGGCGGACTGGCCGGGCGACCGCGCGGCGGCGGTCTTCGCCGAACTGCACGCGCGGCTGCGGGATCCGGGCGCGGACTTCGCCCGCCCCTGACCCGGGGCGCGTGGCCCCGCAGGCGGTTCGGCGGGGCCGCCCCGCGGGCGGAAATACGGGTGCGCACGGCCCCGGCGCCGCGCCAGGATGGGCCATGACCTGGACCTTCAGCACCGACCTGGCGGCGTATCTGACCGCGGCGGGGCCCGCCGTGGCCGCGCAGCCCGTCGTGAACACCGTCCTGCTCACCACGGCGGACGCCCTGGAGCGGCGGGGTCCGCACGCCTTCGGCGCGGCAGACCCCTTCTTCGGCTGGTGGACCGCTCCGGACGGAACCGTCGCCGCCGGCCTGCTGTGCACCCCGCCCCACCCGCTGCTGCTGGGCGCGCTCCCCGCCGGGGCCGTCCGCGCGCTGGCGGACGCCCTCGCCACCGAGCCGCTGCTCGCGGGGGTCAGCGGATTCAACGCCCGACGGCCCGACGCGGACGCGCTGGCCGGTGCCTGGACGCGGCCCGCCCGGGTCGGTGAGGAGATCCGGCTGTACCGGCTGGCCGCGCCGGTCGCGCCGGATCCCGTCCCGGCCGGCTCGGCCCGGACCGCCGCCGAGGCCGACCTCCCGCTGCTGCTGGAGTGGATGGCGGCCTTCCACCAGGAGGCGGGCGGGGCGGGGCGCGCGTCCGAGGCCGCCCTGCGCGACCGGCTCTCCTACGGCGGCCTGGTGCTGTGGGAGCACGGCGGGGCCCCCGTCTCGCTGGCCTCCTTCTCCCGCCCGATCGGCTCGGCCGCCCGCGTCGGCCCGGTCTACACCCCGCCGGGGCTGCGGGGCCGGGGATACGCGGGCGGGGTCACGCACGCGGCGGGCGCGGCGGCGTACGCGGCGGGGGCCTCGGAGGTCCTCCTCTTCACGGACCTCGCCAACCCGACCAGCAACCGTCTGTACCTGCGGCTCGGCTACACGCCGGTCGAGGACCGCGCGGAGATGGTGGCGGCCTGAGCCCGGCGGCCGCCCACTCCGGCGCCGCGCGCACCGGCCGCGCCGTCGGGGGTCAGCCCCGCCCGGTCGGGGGTGTCCGGCTGCCCGCCCGGTAGGGCGCGGGCCAGGGGGCGGCCGGGCCCTCGTAGGACTGCTCGGCGGCGGCGTGCAGGGTCCACTGCGGGTCGTAGAGGTGGGGCCGGCCGACGGCGCAGAGGTCCGCCCGCCCCGCCAGCAGCAGGGAGTTGACGTCGTCCCACGAGGAGATGGCGCCGACGGCGAGGACCGGTACGCCCAGCGCGTTGCGGATCCGGTCGGCGTAGGGGGTCTGGTAGGAGCGCCCGTACTCGGGTTCCTCGTCCGCCACCACCTGGCCGGTCGAGACGTCGATGGCGTCCGCGCCCCGGGCGGCGAAGGCGGCGGCGATCTCCACGGCCTCCTCCGGGGTGGTGCCGCCGGGCGCCCAGTCGGTGGCGGACAGGCGGACGGTCATCGGGCGTTCGGCGGGCCAGACGGCGCGCACGGCGTCGAATACCTCCAGGGGGAAGCGCAGCCGGTTCTGCAGGGAGCCGCCGTAGGCGTCCGTCCGGTGGTTGGTGAGCGGGGAGAGGAAGCCCGACAGCAGGTAGCCGTGGGCGCAGTGCAGCTCCAGCAGGTCGAATCCGCAGTCCGCCGCGCGGACGGCGGCGGCCGCGAAATCGGAGCGGATCCCGTCCAGGTCGGCCTCGGTCAGGGCGCGCGGAACCGCGGAGACGCCCGGCCGGTAGGGCAGCGCGGAGGCGGCCACCAGCGGCCAGTTGCCGTCCGGGAGCGGGTCGTCCATCCCCTCCCACATCACCCGGGTGGAACCCTTGCGGCCCGCGTGCCCGAGCTGGACGCCCAGCGCGGTGCCGGGCGCGGAGGTGTGGACGAAGTCGGCGATCCGCTTCCAGGCCGCCGCCTGCTCCGCCGTGTACAGGCCGGCGCAGCCGGGGGTGATCCGGCCCCCGGCGCTGACGCAGACCATCTCGGTCATCACCAGGCCGGCGCCGCCGAGCGCGCGGGCGCCCAGGTGCACGAGGTGGAAGTCCCCGGGCACGCCGTCCACCGCCGAGTACATGTCCATGGGCGAGACGACGACCCGGTTGCGCAGGGTCAGGCCGCGCAGGGTGAAGGGGGTGAACATCGGCGGGGTCCGCGTGCCCGACGCCTCTTCGTCGGGGCAGCCGAAGTCGCGTTCCACCGCGCGGGTGAAGCGCTCGTCGCGCATCCGCAGGTTGTCGTGGGTGACGCGGCGGCTGCGGGTGAGGAGGTTGAAGGCGAACTGCCGGGCGGGCTGGGCCACGTATCCGGGGAGCTCCTCGAACCAGCGCATGCTGGCCGCGGCGGCCCGCTGCGTGCTGGCGACCGCCGGCCGGCGCGCCGCCTCGTACGCGGCGAGCGCAGCCGGTACGCCGGGTTCCGCGGCGAGCGCCTCGGCGAGCGCGAGGGCGTCCTCCACGGCCAGCTTGGTGCCGGAGCCGATGGAGAAGTGCGCGGTGTGCGCCGCGTCGCCGAGCAGCACCACGTTGCCGTGCGACCAGCGTGCGTTGACGACGGTACGGAACCGCGTCCAGGCCGAGCGGTTCCCGCGCAGCGGCCGGCCGCGCAGGGCCTCGCCGAAGATCTTGGCGCAGCGGGCCGCCGACTCCGCCTCGTCGCACAGGTCGAAGCCCGCCGCCCGCCACACCTCCTCGCGCATCTCGACGATGACCGTGGAGGCGCCGGACCCGGGCCGCCCCACCGGGGACCGCGGGGCGGCGCCCTCCCCGGCCGGCGGCGGGCCCGCGTACGGGTAGGCGTGCAGCTGCATGACGCCGTACTCGGTCTCCGCGATCTCGAAGCGGAAGGCCTCGAAGGCGAAGTCGGCGGCGAGCCAGATGTACCGGCACCGCCCGCTCGTCACGGTCGGCCGGAAGTGCCCGGCTCCGGCCTCGCGGGTGGTGCTGTGCACCCCGTCCGCCGCGACCACCAGGTCGTATAAGGCCGCGAGCGCCGCCGTGTCCGGGGCCTCGGCGCGGATGCGCAGCCGTACGCCCAGGCCCGCGCAGCGCTCGTGCAGGATCTCCAGCAGCCGGCGCCGCCCCAGGGCCGCGAAGCCGTGGCCGCCGGAGGTCAGCAGCCGCCCCCGGTGCACGACGTGCACGTCGTCCCAGCGCACGAACTCGCGGGTCAGGGCGGCGTGGACCTCGGTGTCGGCCCGCTCGATGCCGCCGAGGGTGTCGTCGGAGAGCACCACCCCGAAGCCGAAGGTGTCGTCCGGGGCGCCCCGCTCCCAGACGTCCACCGTGTGCCCCTGCCGGGCCAGCAGCGCGGCGGCGTACAGTCCTCCCGGGCCGCCGCCGACGACGGCGACCCGCAACGCGCTGCCGACCGGCATGGCGCTACCTGCCCTTCCACTCCGGTGGACGCTTCGCGGTGAAGGCCGCGTGGAACTCCGCGTAGTCCTGGCCGTTCATCAGCAGGGCCTGGGTGGCCGCGTCGAGTTCCACCGACGCGGCGAGCGGCATGTCGAGTTCGGCCGTGAGCAGGGCCTTGGTCTGCGCGTGGGCCAGTGCGGGTCCGGCTGCCAGGCGCGCGGCGAGTTCGGCCGCCCGCACGTGGGCCTTGCCCTCGTCGGTGAGCTCGCTGAGCAGGCCGATCCGCTCGGCCTCGGCGGCGCGTACGGGCTCTCCGAGCATCAGGAGCCGGGTGGCGTGGCCCAGGCCGACGACGCGGGGCAGCAGGTAGGCGGCGCCCATGTCGCCGCCGGAGAGGCCGACGCGGGTGAAGAGGAAGACGAAGCGGGCGGAGGGGTCGGCGATGCGGAAGTCGGCGGCCAGCGCGAGAACGGCCCCGGCCCCGGCCGCGACCCCGTGCACGGCGGCGATCACCGGGAAGGGGCACTCGCGGAGGGCGCGGACCACCTGGCCGGTCATCCGGTTGAAGTCGAGGAGCTCGGCGGTGTCCATGGCGAGGGTGGCGCCGATGATCTCGTCCACGTCTCCGCCGGAGCAGAAGCCCCGGCCCTCGCCGCCGAGGACGAGGGCGCGCACGGATCGTTCGCGGGACAGTTCTGCCAGCAGATCGCGCAGGTCGGCGTAAGCGCCGAAGGTGAGCGCGTTCAGCTTGTCGGGGCGGTCGAAGGTGACGGTGGCCACGCCGTCCTGCCGGGTCACCCGGAGGTGGCGCCACCGTTCGGTCGCTGCTGTGGAACCAGTGAAGGGGCTCACCCGCCCGACGGTATCACCGGAAGCTGACTACCGTCACAGAAACGCGACACGGCGCGGCGGGCGGCCCCTCAGGACCCGGCGAGGGTGGCGACGAGCACGGCCTTGATGGTGTGCAGCCGGTTCTCGGCCTCGTCGAAGACGACGGAGTGCGCCGATTCGAAGACCTCGTCCGTCACTTCGAGGGATTCCAGCCCGTGCCGCTGATGGATCTCCCGGGCCACCTCGGTCCCGAGGTCGTGGAAGGCGGGCAGGCAGTGCATGAACTTCACGTCCGGGTTCCCGGTCGCGCGCAGCACGTCCATGGTGACCGCGTACGGGGACAGGGCCGCGATGCGCTCGTCCCAGACCTCCTTGGGCTCGCCCATGGAGACCCAGATGTCGGTCAGCACGAAGTCCGCCTGGGCCACCCCCCGGGCGATGTCCTCGGTCAGGGTGATCCGGGCACCGCTCTTCTCGGCGAGCGCGCGCGCCGCCGCCACCACCGGTTCGGCCGGCCAGTAGGCCTCGGGCGCGACGATGCGTACGTCCATGCCGAGCAGCGCGCCGGTGACGAGGTAGGAGTTGCCCATGTTGAAGCGGGCGTCACCGAGGTAGGCGAAGGCGATCCGCTCCAGCGGCTTGGTGCTGTGCTCGGTCATGGTGAGCACGTCGGCGAGCATCTGGGTGGGGTGCCAGTCGTCGGTGAGCCCGTTGAAGACGGGCACGCCCGCGTACCCGGCGAGCTCCTCGACGGTCTGCTGGCTGTCGCCGCGGTACTCGATCCCGTCGAACATCCGGCCGAGCACGCGGGCGGTGTCCCGCACGGACTCCTTGTGGCCCATCTGCGAACCGGAGGGGTCCAGGTAGGTGGTGTGGGCGCCCTGGTCCGCGGCGGCGACCTCGAAGGCGCAGCGCGTGCGCGTCGAGGTCTTCTCGAAGATCAGCGCGATGCTGCGGCCCTGCAGCAGCCGCTGCTCGGCGCCCGCCTTCTTGGCCGCCTTGAGTTCTGCGGCGAGCTCGACGAGGCCGCGGAACTCGGCGGCGGTGAAGTCGAGCTCCTTGAGGAAACTGCGGCCGACGAGGTCGGTGGCCATGGCGTCGCTCCAGCGTCACGGTGACAGGGGATATTGGAAGTCTATACGATCCTCTGCATTGATATACAGCCCCGGTCACCGGCCGGGCCCTACGCCCCGGGCGCCCCCTGGACCGCGTCCCGCTCCACCGGGCAGCTCATGCACCGCGGCCCGCCCCGGCCCCGGCCCAGCTCGCTGCCGGGGATCTCGATGACCTCGATGCCCTCCTTCCTCAAATGGGTGTTGGTCGTCACGTTCCGCTCGTAGGCGACCACCACCCCCGGCTCCACCGCGAGGACGTTGCAGCCGTCGTCCCACTGCTCCCGCTCCGCCGAGTGCACGTCCTGCGTGGCGGTCAGCACCCGTACCGCGTCCAGCCCGAGCGCCGCCGCGATGGCCCGGTGCATGTGCTCCGGCGGATGGTCGGTCACCTTCAGCTCCTGCGCCGAGTCGCCGGGCTCGATGGTGTAGGAGCGGAGCATGCCGAGCCCCGCGTACTGGGTGAACGTATCGCCGTCGACCATGGTCATCACGGTGTCGAGGTGCATGAAGGCCCGCCGCTTGGGCATGTCCAGCGCCACGATGCTCGTCGCCGACCCCGCGGCGAACAGGCCGCGGGCCAGCATCTCCACGGCCTGCGGGGTGGTGCGCTCGCTCATCCCGATCAGCACCGCCCCGTTGCCGATCACCAGCACGTCGCCGCCCTCGATGGTCGACGGGTAGTCCACCTGCCCCTGGGACCAGTAGTGGAAGGCGCCGGAGGACGTGAAGAGGGGGTGGTGCTTGTAGATCGCCTCGAAGTGCACGGTCTCGCGCTGCCGGGCCGGCCAGCGCATGGCGTTGATCGAGACCCCGTCGTAGATCCACGCGGAGGTGTCCCGGGTGAAGAGGTGGTTGGGCAGCGGCCCCAGCAGGAAGCCGTCCAGCTCCAGGGCGTGGAAGCGGACCGAGACCGGCTCCGGGTGGCGCTCCAGGAACTCGCGCTTGGTCATCCCGCCGACCAGCGCCTCGGCCAGGTCGGCGGAGGTCAGGCCCTCGAAGACGGACCGCAGGTGGTCGGTGGCGAGCGGACCGTACTCCTTCTCGTCGAACACCCGGTCCAGCACGAGGCGTCGCGCCTCCGGGATGTCGAGGGCCTCGCACAGCAGGTCCCCGAACAGGTGGACCTCCACGCCCCGGTCGCGCAGCACGTCCGCGAAGCCGTCGTGCTCCTGGCGGGCCCGGCGCACCCACAGCACGTCGTCGAAGAGGAGCGCGTCCTTGTTGCTCGGTGTGAGCCGCTTCAGCTCCAGGTCGGGCCGGTGGAGGATGACGCGGCGAAGCCGCCCGGTCTCGGAGTCGACATGGAATCCCATGCCGTACACGTTCGCAGACCGGACGGCCTTTTGACGCGGCGTCGGGCGAGAGCGCTCAGCGCAGGCCGAGAAGCGCCGCCGGGGCGCCGGTCAGCTCCGGTGTGGTCAGGCCCAGTTCGGGCGCGGTCACGTCCGGCAGGCCGAAGTTGGCGGCGTTCGGCATCGTCAGCGGAGAGCCGACGACCGCACCCGGGGTGCGGGCGCGCATCGTGGTGGCGGGCGCGCCGAGGGAGCCCTCGCCGTCGGTCTCCTTCGGGCCGAGCAGGTTCGGGACCGGGGAGCTGACGAGCGTGTCGCCCAGCTCCGTGCCGATCGGGACCACCGGCAGCAGTGGGGTCGGAAGCATGTCCCCCGTGTGCTGGCGGGGCGCCTCCGGCGCTCCCACGACCGGGATCGGCACCCCGGTGGCCAGGCGCGGAGTGTCCACGCCCAGCGTGGTCTTCACAGCGTCCAGCGGGACACCGACCGGCACCGAGCCGGCCGCGGCCGGGGTGGCCGCGCCGGCCGCGGCCATACAGGTCATGAGTGCCGCAATACTTCCGCGCGCGGTCATCTTCATAGGTGACGTTCCGTCCTTCCAGGGTCGCGGACATTCCGCTGCCCTGGATGAACGATCCCGCCGGTGGTTTTCCCGGAGTTCCCGCCGAAAGTTCCCCCATACGACCTAATTAGCGGCCGTACGGGGGTGCCGGCTTTACGGCGCGCGCCCCCTCAGAGCCGGGGGTCGACCGGCTCCGACTCCAGCGCGAGCACCGCGAAGACGGCCTCGTGGACGCGCCACAGCGGCTCCCCCGCCGCCAGCCGGTCCAGCGCCTCCAGCCCCAACGCGTACTCGCGCAGGGCCAGGGAGCGCTTGTGCCCGAGGAACCGCTGGCGCAGCCGCTCCAACTGCCGCGGACGGGTGTACTCCGGACCGTAGATGATCCGCAGGTACTCGCGCCCGCGCACCTTGAGCCCCGGCTGCACCAGCCGGCCCTTGCCGTCCCGGGCGTATGCCTGGAGCGGCTTGACGACCATGCCCTCGCCGCCGGCCCCGGTCAGCTCCAGCCACCAGTCGGTGCCGGCCCGTACCGAGTCCTCGGCGGCGGTGTCCACCAGGATCCGGGCCGTGCGGCGCAGCAGCCCCGTGCCGGCCGCCTCGTCGGCGGCGACGAGCCGGTCCAGCCAGAACAGCTGCTCGTCGTGCGGTACGGCGGCCAGCGACCGGCCGGCCGCCGCGAGCAGCTGGAACGGCGCGAATCGCACGCCGTCCAAGCCGTCGGTGCTCCAGCAGTAGCGGCGGTACGCCTCGGTGAAGGCGGCGGCGTCCTCGGCGCGTTCCCGCTGGCGCTCCAGCAGGGCGCCGGTGTCCACGCCCCGGGCGGCCGCCGCCTCCAGGGCGGCGAGCGCGTCCGGGAAGACGGCGCGGGAGGCCGCGCCCACGGCGGCGTACTGGTGGCGCAGCAGGCCGGCGGACTTCAGGGACCAGGGCAGGAGTTCGCCGTCGAGCAGGAGCCAGTCGGTGTCCAGCTCCTCCCACAGGCCGGCGTCGGTGACCGCCGCCCGGAGCCGGGCGAGGACCTCCTCGGTGACCTCGGGATCCTTGAAGAACGGCCGGCCGGTGCGGGTGTAGACGGAGCCGGTCGGCCCCGCCGCGCCGTCGCCCGCGCCGCCCCCGACGCCGAACCGCTCGCGCGCCGCCGCGGCGTCCCGGCAGATGAGGACCGTGGCGCGGGAGCCCATGTGCTTCTCCTCGCACACGACCTGGGCCACGCCGTCCTCGCGGTACTGCGCGAAGGCCTCGGCGGGGTGCTCCAGGAAGCCCTCCTCGCGGGAGGTCGCCGTCGGCGCCATGGTCGGCGGCAGGTACGGGACCAGCCGGGGGTCCACCGCGAAGCGGCTCATGACCTCCAGGGCGGCCGCCGCGTTCTCCTCGCGCACGTTGACGTTGCCCACGTGCCGGGTCTCCACGACCCGGCGCCCCTGCACGTCGGCCAGGTCCAGCGGACGGCCGTCGTGCCCGCCGGGGGCCTCGACCGCCAGCGGCTTGACCGGCTCGTACCAGACCTTCTCGGCCGGGACGTCGACCAGTTCGCGCTCCGGCCAGCGCAGAGCCGTCATCCTCCCGCCGAACACCGCGCCGGTGTCCAGGCAGATGGTGTTGTTGATCCAGGAGGTACGGGGAACGGGGGTGTGGCCGTAGACCACGGCCGCCTTGCCCCGGTAGTCCTCGGCCCACGGGTAGCGCACGGGCAGGCCGAACTCGTCCGTCTCGCCGGTGGTGTCCCCGTACAGGGCGTGCGAGCGGACCCGACCGGAGGTGCGGCCGTGGTACTTCTCGGGCAGCCCGGCGTGGCAGACGACCAGCTTGCCGCCGTCGAGGACGTAGTGGCTGACGAGGCCGCGGATGAACTCCCGGACTTCCGCGACGAACTCCTCGGACTCGCCCTCCAGCTGCTCGATCGTCTCGGCCAGACCGTGGGTCCGCTGGACCTTGGAGCCCTTCAGATAGCGGCCGAGCTTGTTCTCGTGGTTCCCGGGCACGCACAGGGCGTTGCCGGACTTGACCATGCCCATCACGCGGCGCAGGACGCCGGGGCTGTCCGGGCCGCGGTCGACGAGGTCGCCGACGAAGACGGCGGTCCGGCCCTCCGGGTGGACGCCGTCCTCGTAGCCCAGCTCGGTGAGCAGGGTCTCCAGCTCGGAGGCGCAGCCGTGGATGTCACCGACGATGTCGAAGGGGCCGGTGAGGTGGGTGAGGTCGTTGAAGCGCTTCTCCAGCACGACCTCGGCGTTCTCGGCCTCCTCGACCGACCGCAGGACGTGCACCTTGCGGAAGCCCTCGCGCTCCAGCCCGCGCAGGGACTTGCGCAGGTCCCGTCGGTGGCGCTGGATGACGGCCCGGGGCAGTCCGGCCCGGTCGGGACGGTCCGCGTTGCGCCGCACGCAGACCTCCTCGGGCATGTCGAGGACGATGGCGATCGGCAGCACGTCGTACCGGCGCGCGAGCTCGACCAGCTGCCGGCGGGCGTCGGCCTGCACGCTGGTGGCGTCGACGACGGTGAGGCGCCCGGCGGCGAGGCGCTTGCCGGCGATGTAGTGCAGGACCTCGAAGGCGTCCTTGCTGGCGCTCTGGTCGTTCTCGTCGTCGCTGACCAGGCCCCGGCAGTAGTCGGAGGAGATGACCTCGGTGGGCTTGAAGTGCTTGCGGGCGAAGGTGGACTTGCCCGAGCCGGTGGCGCCGATGAGGACGACGAGGGACAGGTCGGTGACGGGAAGCGTGCGCGGGCGCGGGGCCTCGGCGGCCGTGGCGTTCCCGGTGGGCGAATCGCTCCCGGCGCTCCCGGCGGCCGGGGGGCTCTCGGCGCTCTCGGCGCTCGCGGCCCGGGGGGTCTCGCTGCTCTCGGCGGTCGCGGCCCGGGGGGTCTCGCTGCTCTCGGCGGTCATGCTGCCTCGCCCTCCTTCGGGGTCTCGGTGGTGGTGGCGCCGGCGGTGGTGCCCGCGGACGCGGCGGTGGCGTCCGTCCGGGTGAAGACGGCCATCTGGGTCGGCGGACCGACCTCGGGGTCGTCGTCCCCGACGGGGACGAACCCGACGGTGTACCCGTGCCGCCGCGCCACGGCCGCGGCCCAGTCCCGGAACTCCTCGCGGGTCCACTCGAAGCGGTGGTCGCCGTGGCGGACGTGCCCGGCGGGCAGGGTCTCCCAGCGGACGTTGTACTCGACGTTCGGGGTGGTGACGAGGACGGTGCGCGGGCGGGCCGAGCCGAACACGGCGTACTCCAGCGCGGGCAGCCGCTCAAGGTCCAGGTGCTCGATGACCTCGCTGAGCACGGCCGCGTCGTAGCCGGCCAGCCGCCTGTCGGTGTACGCGAGCGAGCCCTGGAGCAGCCGGACGCGCTCGCTCTGCCGCTCCCCCATCCGCTCCAGGCGCAGCCGTTTGGCCGCGACGGACAGGGCCCGCATCGACACGTCGACACCGACGATCTCGGTGAAGGACACGTCGCCCAGCAGGGCCTGCACCAGCTGGCCCTGTCCGCAGCCCAGGTCCAGGACGCGGGCGGCGCCCGCCGAGCGGAGCGCGGCGAGGATCGCCTCGCGGCGCAGCACCGCGAGCGGGGTGGGCCGCTCCGGCGTGTCGCTCGCCTCGTCGACGGCGTTGTCGAGGTCCTCGACCTCGGCCCCGTCGGCCTCGGCGAGCCGGACCAGCTCCAGGCGCTCCAGCGCGTTCCGGGTGAGCCCCTTGTGGCGGGCGAGGTAGCGGGAGCTGATCAGGCCGTGCTCGGGGTGCCCGGCGAGCCAGCCGTCTCCGGCGCGGAGCAGCTTGTCGACCTCGTCGGGGGCGATCCAGTAGTGCTTGGCGTCGTCCAGGACGGGGAGCAGGACGTAGAGCTGGCGCAGGGCGTCGGCCAGTCTCAGCTCGCCCTCCAGGACGAGCCGTACGTACCGGGAGTCCCCCCACTCGGGGAACTGCTCGTCGAGCACGACCGGACGGGTCTCGACCCGGTCCCAGCCGAGCGGGTCGAAGAGGCGGTGCACCAGTTCGGCGCCGCCGCGCGCGGGCAGCACCGGGATCTCGATCCGCAGGCGCAGCGCCTGCTCGGGCAGCTCCGGGCGGGCCGCGCACTGCCCCTTGAGGGCATTGCGGAACACTCCGCTGAGGGCGACGGCGAGCAGTGAGGAGGCGGCGTACGGGCGGTCGTTGACGTACTGCGCCAGCGCCGAGTCGGGCGCCCCGCCCCGGCCCTTGCCCTGACCGCGCCGCACGAGCGCGATGGGGTCCACCTCCAGCAGCAGGGCCGCCGTGCACCGCTGGTCCGTGGCCTCGGGGTAGAAGACCTGGGCGGTGCCGTGGGAGGTGGAGAACGCCTGCGCCTTGCCGGGATGCTTGTGCAGCAGGTAGCCCAGGTCGGTCGCGGGTCGTTCGGGGGAGCCGGTGGTGGAGATCGTCAGGAACACATGACCGATTGTGGCTGGTCATCGCGGTGGTACGCGCCCTATTTTCCGGTGGCCTCCGTTCCGCCGGCCCGGAGTCCGGGCAGTTCCCCGGCCAGTTCGGCGACCCGGGCCGGGCCGATCCGGCAGCAGCCGCCGAGGAGGCGGGCCCCGGCGCGGTGCCAGGCGGCGGTGGGCCAGGGCGGCGGGGTCGTCGGCGCCTGCCAGTCGCGGGTGGCGGCGTCCCAGACGGAGCCGTCGTTGGGGTAGGCCACGAGCGGCTTGCCGGTGGCCGCGGCCGCGGCTTCGAGGGCGGGCAGGACCTCCGCGGGATCACAGCAGTTGACGCCCGTGGCGATGACCTGCGGTGATGCGGCGGCAAGCCCGAAGGCCTCGGCCAGAGGCGCCCCGGACCGGGTGCGGCCGCGCTCGACGGTGTAGCTGAGCCAGGCCGGGGCGCCCGTCTCGGCGAGGATGTCCAGCAGGGCCTCGGCCTCGTCCGGGTCGGGCACGGTCTCCAGGGCCAGGACATCGGGGCCGGCCGCGAGGAGGGCCTCGATCCGGGGGCGGTGGAAGGCGGCGAGCTGCCGCACGGTCAGGCCGTACCGGCCCCGGTACTCGGAGCCGTCCGCGAGCACCGCGCCGTACGGGCCCACGGAGGCGGCCACCCACACCGGGTGCGCGGCGGCCTCGGCCGCGCGGGCCGCGAGGGCGACACTGCGGTGCAGCAGGGCGGTGGTCGCCGCCCGGTCCCGGCCGCCCCCGGCCGGAGTCCCGTAGCCGATCTGGTAGCCGGAGGTGATCAGTACCTCGGCGCCGGCCCGTACGTACGCCGTGTGGGCCGCCTCGATCTGGTCCGGCCGCTCGGCGAGCACCCGGCCGGTCCAGAGGGCGCCGGACAGGTCGCAACCCTGGGCGGCGAGCTGGTTGCTCAGCCCGCCGTCCAGGAGTACGGCCGCGCGGGCCAGGGCTTCGGCGAGCGGACCGGACGCGCGTGGCATCGGGTGGTCCCTCCGTCAGCCGAGCTGGGACAGAACCTGGGCGGAGATCAGCTCCAGGTGGTCCAGGTCGTGGAGGTCGAGCAGCTGGAGGTAGACGCGGGAGGAGCCGATGGCGCCGTAGGCGCCGATCTTCTCCACGACCTCGGCCGGGGAACCGGCCAGGCCGTTGGCCTTGAGCTCGTCCACCTCCCGGCCGATGGCGGCGGCCCGGCGGGCCACTTCCGCGTCGTCCTTGCCCACGCAGACCACGAGGGCGTTGGAGTAGACGAGGTCGTCGGCCTTGCGGCCGGCCTCCTCAGCGGCCCGGCGGACCCGCCCGAACTGCCGCTCGCTGTCGGCGACCGACGCGAACGGCATGTTGAACTCGTCCGCGTACCGCGCGGCGAGCCTCGGGGTGCGCTTGGCGCCGTGGCCGCCGATGAGGACCGGCACCTTCGCCTGGGCGGGCTTGGGCAGGGCGGGCGAGCCGTCCACCTGGTAGTGGCTGCCCGCGTAGTCGAAGGTGGCGCCGGCCTCGGTGGCCCACAGGCCGGTGACGATCGCCAGCTGCTCCTCCAACCGGGCCATCCGCTCCGCGGGGAAGGGGATCCCGTACGCCTTGTGCTCCTCCTCGAACCAGCCCGCGCCGAGGCCCAGTTCGACGCGGCCGCCGGACATCTGGTCCACCTGGGCGACCTGGATGGCGAGCACGCCGGGCAGCCGGAAGGTGCCGGCCGTCATCAGCGTGCCGAGCCGGATCCGGCTGGTCTCACGGGCCAGGCCCGCGAGGGTGATCCAGGCGTCGGTGGGTCCGGGCAGGCCGTCGGCGGAACCCATCCGAAGGTAGTGGTCGGAGCGGAAGAAGGCGTCGAACCCGAGGTCCTCGGTGGCTCGGGCGACGGTCAGGAGGGTGTCGTAGCTCGCACCCTGCTGGGGCTCGGTGAAAACGCGGAGGTCCATGCCCCCATCCTGCCCTTCCCACCCCGGCCGGGTGAATCCGCGTCAACCGGGCGGTCCACCGCCGCCGCGCCAGTGACCGGCCCGGACGGGGCTCGTTTCTCGGACGGAGCCGGACCCGCCCGGCCCGCGCGCCGGCGGCCTTCCGTCGGTGCGTCCACCGCCCCCTTCCTCGCGGAAGGGCCAGGGCCGAGGAAGCAGCCATGACCCACGAGGCCGTGCCCGAGACTCCCCGACAGACCGCGCACACCGTTCGGGCGGTCGAGGACCCCGCACGTCAGGAGCCGGACGGGACCGCCGCGAGCGGCGCGCCGAAGGGCCTGCTGCGGCAGATGGAGGAGCTGATGGCCGCGCTGAACGCCGACCTGTCACGGCTCGACGCCGACCTCCAGTCCTCCGCGGACCGCACGTCCGCTGTCCTCGACCCGTCGCCGGCGCCGGACGCCCGCACCGCCGGCAGCGCGCGCCCCTCCTACCGGCCTTTCTGACCGCCCGGGTCCCGCCACCCCGGCGGGACCCCGAGCCCGGGGCCCGGACCGCCCTCAGACGACGCCGGAGGCCGAACCCCGCTCCCGGACCGTCATACGGCGCAGGATGGCCCGCACCCGGTCGCTCGACTCGTCGGCCGCGTCGATGGACTCGATGCACTGCCAGTACAGCGACTCCTCGTCCGTCCCGCAGGCCACCCCGACCAGGGCTATCCCGACCTCACCGAGCAGCGCCTGCAGTCCGAGCAGCGCCTGGCGGACGTCGCTCACCCGGGTCAACTGCGCGGCCCGCGGCGGATACTCCGGCGTGCTGCCCTCGCCCCGCAGGGCCGCCCGGTCGAGCACCCCGCAGCCTCTGCCTCCCGCTTCTCCCAGTCCCCGTGCCTCCGCTCTCATCTCCGGCGGTCCGGTGACCGCCAGAAAGCCGCCTATGCCCTGGGCCAGCGCCTGCGCCTGCCAGGCCTCGCCCACGATGTCCCACGCAGCCCCGCTCTGTGCCAGCGCGTGCCGGCCGGCCGCGATGAGCCGTACCGCATCCATATGCCGTCCCCCGTCCGCACGACATCCCACCGTTCCATCACTACCCAGAGTGAGGGCAACGCGACAGTAAAGCCAGGGGTATTCGGAAATTGTGGACACAAACGTGATTGTGGACGAGGCCATCACTCCGAAGAGTGACCATCGGAGGCTGTGGGGCCCGCCACGGGGAAGCGGAGCTCGTTCCTCTCGATCTTCGCGGCGAGCGCATCCAGCACATCCACCCCGAGGACCTCGCAGAACTGCAGCAGGTACGCGAGCACGTCGGCCACCTCATCGGCCACGCGCCGCGCGGTCTCCGGCTCCTCCATCACCCGCGCCGACTGCTCCGGGGTCAGCCACTGGAAGATCTCGACGAGTTCGGCCGCCTCCACGCTCAGCGCGCTCGCCAGGTTCTTGGGCGTGTGGTACGGCTCCCAGTCCCGCGCCGCCGCGAACTGCGCGAGCCTGCGCCGCAGTCGGTCCAGCCGTTCGTCGCGGTCGCCGTCCGTCGTGTCGTTCATGGCCCAAGGTCTACCACCGTGACGCCCGGAAGGCGGCGGGCGGCGGCAGCGGTCTCCTCCCCCACCGCCGCGGCCAGCCGGATGTGGCCCCGGCCGCAGGACAGCAGGGCCAGGCGCAGCAGTTCCGCGCTCTGCGCCCGGTCCAGGCCCCGGTCGAACCCGTCCGCCAGCACCGTCAGGGCCTGGCGCGCGGACAGCAGTTCGGCGGCCGGGTCCACGGCGAGCACCCCCGGCCCGGTCAGCAGCACCAGGGCCAGCGCGAGGAAGCGGAGCTCGCCCGCGCCGAGGCGCCCGAGCTCCGTCGCGGGCCGGCCGGGTCCGCGGTCCAGCACCGCCGCGACGGGTCCGCCCTCGGGTGCCCGTACGCCGAGGCCGGCCACGTCCCCGGCGCAGCCGGTACGGGCCGCCTCGGCCAGCAGCGCGTGGCGGGTGCCGCACTCGTGGCGGGTCCTGCGCAGCACGTCGGCCAGGTTGGCGCAGTCGCCCCGCAGCCGGCCCTCCCCGGGCGGGACGGCCGCGCGCATCCGCTCCGGACGCGGGTCGCAGGGGTACACCGCGCGCAGTGCCACGACGACCTGTTCGCCGGCGGCCAGCACCTGGCGCTGGCCGGCCGTCGCGCCGGCCACGCGCAGCGGGAGCAGGGCGGTGCCGAGCCGGTCGTCGGGCAGGGGCGCCCGGGTGACCCCGATGGACCCGCCGGTGAGCCAGGCGGCCTGCACGGAACGGCGGCCGGGGTCGCGCAGCGCGGTGCTGAGGAGGATCTGCCCGTCCCGCGACAGGCGTTCGCCGACGATCCGCAGGGTCGGCTCGGCCTGGACGGCGAGGTCGAGCCGGACCGGGCCGGCGGGGCCGTCGACGGTGCAGCCGATACGGAATCCGCGCCGCCGCTCGGCGTCGGGGGCCGCCCGGTCGGGGATGCGGGCGGCCGCGTCGGGAAAGGCCTCCTCCAGCGTGGCGCCGGACGCGAGCCGGGCCAGGGCCTCGTAGGCGTCCAGGGCCTGGGACTTGCCGCTGCCGCTGGGCCCGGCGAAGAGGGTGACGGGCCCGAGCGCGAAGGCGGCCGCCCGGTGCGGCCCGAAGGCGGACAGCCGCAACTCGGTGACGGCGGGCCGCTGGTGCCCCCGCTGCGCCGCCGCGGCGGCCCCGCCGCCCTGCGCCGGCACCACACCCGCGGCCCGCGCCGGCAG
>NZ_JBHXRU010000104.1:0-20208 GCF_042716255.1 Streptomyces sp. NPDC058662
GCCCCGGACCGCGCATGTGCGGTCCGGGGCTGCTGTGTCCGGTACGGGACGCGGGGGCGGCGGGTGTCAGCCCCGGCGGCCCGCCAGCTTCCAGGCGGCCGGCAGGGCGCCCATGGCGAGGGCGGCCTTGAGGGCGTCGCCGATCAGGAACGGGGTCAGGCCCGCGGCGACGGCGGCGCCGAACGACATGCCGGTGGCGGCCATCAGGTAGGGCACGCCGACCGCGTAGATCACGGCGGATCCGAGCACCATGGTGCCCGCGGTACGCGCGACCGAGCGGTCGGCGCCACGGCGCGCGAGGGCGCCGACGAGCGTGGCGGCGAGCAGCATGCCGAGCACGTAGCCGAAGGAGGCGCCGCCCGCTCCGGAGGTGCCGTTCGCGAACCACGGCATACCGGCAGCGCCGAGGGCGGCGTACAGGGCGAGCGCGAGGAAGCCGCGGCGGGCGCCGAAGGCGGTGCCGACGAGCAGCGCGGCGAAGGTCTGGCCGGTGACCGGGACCGGGGAGCCGGGTACGGGCACCGCTATCTGCGCGGCCAGGCCGGTCAGCGCGGCTCCGCCGACGACGAGCGCGATGTCGCGGACGCGGCTCGCGGGCAGCAGGTCGGCGAGGACGGCGCCGGGCCGGATGGAGACGGAAGCGGTGCTCATCGGAGGCTCCCCGAGGTGGTGGTGACAGGACGGTTCCCCGTCCGCGCACGGCACACCGGGTGCCGGACGCCCCGGGGGACACCGTGACGTTAGTCCGCGGTCCGCCGCCGTCCCACCGCTACCCGGTACAAAGCCCTACTCCCCGGTTTGGTGGGGACTGCACAAAGGTCGCGGTCCACACCTGAGTTGACGTGATCCGCGTCACGGGGAACAACCGACAACACGTCCGTTTTGCACGGAAGCCCGCCGCCCAGACAGACTGTAGGGTCCCGCCAATCCTGATGCGGAGCCCCTGCCGCCACTGGGCCGAACGAGAGTACGAGCATCCTCATGCGTGACAACTTGCCCGAAGCACCTCCCAGGACGGTCGACGACCTGCCGTCGGAACCCCTGAGCCACGGCCTCAAGCAGCGCCACCTGACCATGCTGGGCCTCGGCGGGGTGATCGGCGCCGGGCTCTTCGTCGGCTCCGGGGCCGGCATCACCCTCGCCGGTCCCGCGATCGTCGTCTCGTACCTGCTCGCCGGCGTCCTCGCGATGCTGGTGATGCGCATGCTCGGCGAGATGTCGGCCGCGATGCCCGCCTCGGGTTCGTTCTCCGTGCACGCCGAGCGGGCGCTGGGGCGCTGGGCGGGCTTCTCGGCGGGCTGGTTGTACTGGTTCCTGCTGGTGGTCGTGCTCGCCGTGGAGGCGACCGGCGCGGCGAAGATCGCGAACGGCTGGGTGCCGTCCGTCGACCAGTGGGTCTGGGTGCTGGTCTTCATGGTGGTCTTCACCGTCAGCAACCTCGCCGCGGTGCGCAACTTCGGCGAGTTCGAGTTCTGGTTCGCCGCCCTCAAGGTGGGCGCGATCGTGCTCTTCCTGATCCTGGGCACCCTGGCGGTCTTCGGCCTGCTCCCCGACACCGAGCCGGTCGGCATGGCCAACCTGACGGGCCAGGGCGGCTTCGCCCCCAGCGGCATGGGCGGGGTGATCGCCGGCATGCTCGCCGTCGTCTTCGCCTTCGGCGGCCTGGAGGTCGTCACCATCGCGGCGGCCGAGTCGGACGACCCGGCCCGCTCCGTGGCCCGCGCGGTGCGCAGCGCCGTGTGGCGCATCCTCTTCTTCTACGTCGGCTCCATGCTGGTCATCGTGACCCTGCTGCCGTGGGAGTCGATGAAGGCGGGCGAGAGCCCGTACGTCGCCGTCCTGGACTCGATCGGCATCCCGGCGGCCGGCCAGATCATGAACATCGTGGTCTTCGTGGCGCTGCTGTCGGCGCTCAACGCGAACCTGTACGGATCCTCGCGCATGGTGTTCTCGCTGGCCGAGCGCGGGGAGGCCCCGAAGGCGCTGCTGAAGATCTCCGGCGGCGGGGTGCCGCGCCGGGCGGTGTTCGCCTCGGTGAGCTTCGGCTTCGTGTCGGTGGTGCTGAACCTGCTGTGGCCGGACACGGTCTTCCTCTACATGCTCAACGCGGTCGGCGCGGTGCTCCTGTTCGTGTGGGCGCTGATCGCCGTCTCGCAGCTGAAGCTGCGGGGCCGGATCGAGCGGGAGATGCCGGAGCGGCTGACCCTGCGGATGTGGTGCTTCCCGTACCTGACCTGGGCCGCGCTGGTCGCCATGGCGGTCGTGCTGGTCCTGATGCTCTTCGACGACTCGGCCCGGCCGCAGCTGCTGTGGTCCGGCGGCGCGGCGGCCGTCATCCTGCTGGTGGCGTGGGCGCGGGAGATCCGCGGCCGCGCGTCCGCCTGACCGGCGCGTCCGGCCGGCGGGCATCCGCCTGACCGGCGGCCCGTACCCGAGGACCCCCGTGCTGCGGCACGGGGGTCCTCGGCGTCCGTCAGGTACGCAGGTACGAGGCCCCGTTGACGTCGAGCACGGTGCCGGAGCTCCACACCGCCGCGGGCGAGGCCAGGTAGAGGACGGCGGCGGCGATCTCGGCGGGGTCCGCGACCCGCCCGAAGGGGCTCTGGGCGCGGATGTCCGCGCCCTCGGGACCGTCCAGCCGGCCCGCGACCCGCTCGGTCGCGACGAAGCCGGGCGCGACGGAGGCGACGGCGATGCCGTGGGGGGCGAGGGCGACAGCGAGGGACTGCCCGAGCGCGTGCAGCGCGGCCTTGGTGGCGCCGTAGGCCGGGTGGTCGGGCTCGCCCCGGAAGGCGCCGCGCGAGCCGATGTTGACGATGCGCCCCTCGCGGCCGCCGTCGATCATGCGGCGTGCGACGCAGTGGCTGAGGTGGGCGGCGCCGAGCAGGTTCACGTCGACGGTGCGCCGCCAGGCGTCCTGCCAGTCCTGGTAGGAGGTGTCCGCCGGCGGGTGCGCGACCATCACGGCGGCGTTGTTCACCAGGACGTCCACCCCGCCCAGCGCCTCCTCGGCCTCGGTGGCCAGGGCCAGCACGCGCTCCGGGTCGGCCAGGTCCGCGGCGAGCAGGACGTGCCCCTCCCCCTCCAGCGCGGCGAGGGTCTCCTCGGCGTCGGCCCGGCGGGTGGAGCAGTGCACGGCGACCCGGTCGCCCTGGCGGGCGAAGGCGGCGGCGACGGCCCGCCCGATGCCCCGCGAGGCGCCGGTGACGAGCACGCCCCGTCCGGTCGCGCGAAGTCCTGCCACGGTCCGGCCCATCCGGTGCTCCCTCGGTCGTCGTGCCGCCATGTCGCGGCGAGCGTACGGACATGATCACCACCCGTGAACCCACTGTCCGAATAGCGGACGTCAAGCGTCCGCTGAGCGGACACTCGGCAGACTGGCCGCGCGCACCACCCCCGCACACCGGACAGGCAGCACCATGAGCCAGAGCAGCACCGCCCTCACGCCCCCCGAACCCCGGACGCCGCCGTCCGCCGAGTCCGGCCGGCCGCTCGGCAGCGGCCTCAAGCAGCGCCACCTCTCGATGATCGCCCTCGGCGGGGTCATCGGCGCCGGGCTCTTCGTCGGCTCCGGCGCCGGCATCGCCGCCGCGGGCCCCTCGATCGTGCTCGCGTACGCGGCGTCCGGGGTGCTCGTGATGTTCGTGATGCGGATGCTCGGCGAGATGTCCGCCGCCGACCCCGCCTCCGGCTCCTTCTCGGTCCACGCGGAGCGGGCGATCGGCCCCTGGGCCGGGTTCACCGCCGGCTGGATGTTCTGGATCCTGCTGTGCGTGGGCGTCGCCATCGAGGCCATCGGGGCGGCGCACATCATGACGGGCTGGTTCCCCGGCACGCCCTCGTGGATGTGGGTGCTGGTGTTCATGGCGGTGTTCTGCGGCTCGAACCTGGCCGCCGTCTCCCACTTCGGCGAGTTCGAGTTCTGGTTCTCCGCCCTGAAGATCGGCGCGATCGGGCTGTTCCTGACCCTCGGCGTGCTGGCCGTCCTCGGCGTGCTGCCCGGCTCCGACTCCCCCGGTACCGCCAACCTCCTCCACGACGGCGGGTTCCTGCCCAACGGGGTGGACGGCCTGCTGGTCGGACTGCTCGCCTCGGTCGTCGCGTACGGCGGGCTGGAGACGGTGACCATCGCCGCCGCCGAGTCCGAGAACCCCGTCGCGGGCGTGGCCAGGGCGGTGCGGACCACCATGTGGCGCATCGCGATCGTCTACGTCGGCTCCATGCTGGTCATCGTGACCCTGCTGCCCTGGAACGACCCGGCGGTCACGGCGGACGGACCCTACGCCGCCACCCTGGACCGCCTGGGCATCCCGGCCGCCGGCGAGATCATGAACGTGGTCATCCTGATCGCCCTGCTCTCCGCGATGAACGCCAACATCTACGGTTCCTCCCGGATGGCGTACTCCCTCGTCTCCCGGGGCCAGGGGCCGAGGGCGCTGGGCAGGCTCAGCGGCCGGGTGCCGCGCCGGGCGGTGCTCGCCTCGTCCGGCTTCGGCTTCATCACCGTGCTGCTGTCGTACTGGTACCCGGACACGCTCTTCGCCTGGCTGCTGAACATGGTCGGCGGGGTCATCCTGATCGTCTGGGGCTTCATCGCCGTCTCCCAGCTCGTGCTGCGCCGCAGGTGGGAGCGCGAGGCCCCCGAGCGGCTGGTCGTGCGGATGTGGGGCTTCCCGTACCTGACACGGGTCGCGCTGGCCGGGGTGGCCGGGGTACTGGTCCTGATGGCGCTGGGCGCGGACACCCGGGTCCAGGTCCTGTTCACGGGCGGGCTGACCGCCGCCCTCGCACTCACCGGGTACGCGCTCCAGCGCCGGGCGGCCCGCGCCGTGTGACCGCCCGCCACCACGTCCGGAGGCCGGGCCCGTGCTGTCGCACGGGCCCGGCCTCCCGCGTTGCGGCGCGTTGCGGGGCCTCGCCGAGCGAGGTAACCCTTACATGATCGGCGGAATAGATACTGCTAGCGTGCAGTTGCGCATTGATTGCAATAAGCAGTTGGCACGCCGAGGGGACCGGATCACACGCATGGCCATCTACACGCTTCCTGAGCTTCCTTACGACTACGCGGCGCTGGAGCCGGTGATCAACCCGCAGATCATCGAACTGCACCACGACAAGCACCACGCGGCCTACGTCGCGGGCGCCAACACCACGCTGGAGCAGCTGGAGGAGGCGCGCGACAAGGAGAACTGGGGCGCGCTGAACGGCCTGGAGAAGAACCTGGCGTTCCACCTCTCCGGCCACATCCTGCACAGCATCTACTGGCACAACATGGCCAGCCCGAAGACCGGCGAGGGCGGCGGCGTCCCGGACGAGAAGGACGGCCTGGGCGACCTGCCGGCCGCGATCACCGAGTCCTTCGGCTCCTTCGCCGCCTTCAAGAAGCAGCTGACGTTCGCGTCCTCCGCGACGCAGGGCTCCGGCTGGGGCGTGCTCGCGTACGAACCCATCAGCGGCCGGCTGATCGTCGAGCAGGTCTACGACCACCAGGGGAACGTCGGCCAGGCCTCGGTACCGATCCTGGTCTTCGACGCCTGGGAGCACGCCTTCTACCTGCAGTACAAGAACCAGAAGGTGGACTTCATCGAGGCGATGTGGAACGTCGTCAACTGGCAGGACGTGGCCCGGCGCTACGCCGACGCCAAGGCGAACACCCCGCTGCTGATCCCCGTCCGCGGAGCCTGACCAGCACTCCGTACCCGTCCGCCTCGTGATCGTCTTCTCAACTGTCGCGTGCGGGCGTTTCCACCAGAGGGCCCGCGGGAGGACGTGACTCCCGGGGGCCCTCTGCGTCCCTCGGGCGCCGCGACGCGAACTGCCCGCGGCGCCCGCTCTCGCGGGCGTGCGGGCAGTGAGGGCGTGAGGGCGCGGACTACTCGAAGGACGGGCCCTGCGTACGGGTCCGCTTGATCTCGTAGAAGCCGGGGGTGGAGGCCACCAGCAGGGTGCCGTCCCACAGCCGGGCGGCGGCTTCGCCGCGCGGGGCGGGGGTGACGACCGGCCCGAAGAACGCCACGTCGTCGCCGTCGGCGCCGGGCACGGAGATCACGGGCGTGCCGACCTCCTGGCCGACCCGGTCTATGCCGTCGTTGTGGGAGGCGCGCAGCACCTCGTCGTACTCGTCGGAGTCGGCGTACGCGAGCAGCTCGGCCGGCAGGCCGACCTCCTCCAGGGCGGCGGCGATGACCTCGCGGGTCGGGCCCAGCCCCTCGTTGTGGATCTTCGTGCCGAGCGCGGTGTAGAGCTTGCCGGTGATCTCGTCACCGTGCTTCTGCTGAGCCGCTGTCACCACGCGCACCGGGGCCCAGCCCTTGACTCCGAGCAGCTCCCGGTAGACCTCCGGCAGCTCGTGCAGCTTGTCCTCGTTGAGTACGGCCAGGCTCATCACGTGCCAGCGGACCTCGACGTCGCGCACCTTCTCGACCTCCACCATCCAGCGGGAGGTCATCCAAGCCCACGGGCAGAGCGGGTCGAACCAGAAGTCGACCGGGGTCTTCTCGCGCACCTGGGTGTCGGTCATGTCTCTCCTCAGTCACAACGGTCGGTTCGGTGGGGCCGGGCGTCACAAGCAGCGCGATCGGTGGACGAAAGGCGGCTCCGGCTCACGTTCTCCGTCGCCAACCAGGCAGGGACCGCACGCATTCCCGCCGTGCGAGGATTCGTCGGAAGAACGCGATCACGCACGAAGGAGTGCACGTGCCCGGAGAGAACCTGTCCCGCGACGAGGCCCGCGAGCGGGCCGAGCTGCTGTCCGTCGACGCGTACGAGGTCGTCCTCGACGTCCGCTCGGCGGTGGACGAGGCCGAACCGGCCGAGGGTCCCCGTACCTTCCGCTCGGTGACGACGATCCGCTTCCGGGCCGCGTCTGCCGGGGCCGCCACCTTCGCGGACCTGGTCGCGCCCTCGGTGAACTCCGTCACCCTCAACGGCCGGGCGCTCGACACCGGCGCCGTCTTCGACGGGTCGCGGATCGCCCTGGACGGACTGGCCGCCGAGAACGTCCTGGTGGTGGACGCGAACTGCGCCTACAGCCGGACGGGCGAGGGCCTGCACCGCTTCGTGGACCCGGAGGACGGCGAGGTCTACCTCTACACCCAGTACGAGCCGGCGGACGCCCGGCGGGTGTACGCGAACTTCGAGCAGCCGGACCTCAAGGCCCCGTACCGCTTCGAGGTGACCGCGCCCGAGGGCTGGCAGGTGTGGAGCAACGGCGCCGAGCAGTCGCGGGAGGGCGGGCACTGGCGCTTCGCCGAGACCGCGCCGATCTCCACGTACATCACCTGCGTGGTCGCGGGCCCGTACCACTACGTGACGGACTCCTACACGCGCGGGGACCTGACGATCCCGCTGGGCGCGATGTGCCGCAAGGGGCTGGCGAAGCACTTCGACGCGGACGACATCTTCCTGGTCACCAAGCAGGGCTTCGACCTCTTCCACGAGATCTTCGACTACCCCTACCCCTTCGGGAAGTACGACCAGGCCTTCGTGCCGGAGTACAACCTGGGCGCGATGGAGAACCCGGGGATGGTGACCTTCCGCGAGGAGTACATCTTCCGCGGCAAGGTCACGCAGGCGTCCTACGAGCGGCGCGCGAACGTCATCCTGCACGAGATGGCCCACATGTGGTTCGGCGACCTGGTCACCATGAAGTGGTGGGACGACCTGTGGCTGAAGGAGTCCTTCGCCGACTTCATGGGCTCCTTCGGGCTCGTCGAGGCCACCCGCTTCGACCAGGCATGGGTCACCTTCGCCAACAGCCGCAAGGCGTGGGCCTACCGGGCCGACCAGCTGCCGTCCACGCACCCGATCACGGCCGACATCCGTGACCTGGAGGACGCGAAGCTGAACTTCGACGGGATCACGTACGCCAAGGGTGCGGCCGTGCTGAAGCAGCTGGTCGCCTACGTCGGACGGGAGGCGTTCCTGGAAGGCGCGCGCCGCTACTTCAAGGCCCACGCCTACGGCAACACCACCCTGGACGACCTGCTGTCGGTGCTCGCCGAGGTCTCGGGCCGGGACATGGCCGAGTGGTCGCGGGCCTGGCTGCAGACCGCCGGCGTGAACGCGCTGACGCCGGTGGTGACCTGCGACGCCGGCGGGCGCGTGACGGAGCTGGCGGTGCTCCAGGAGGGCGCCGAACTCCGCCCGCACCGGGTGGCGGTCGGCCTGTACCGGCTGGAGGCGGACGGGGCGCTGGTCCGCTACGCCCGGGCCGCGGTGGACGTGGCGGGGGCGCGGACCGCCGTCGGCGAACTGGCGGGCCTGGAGCGGCCCGACCTGGTCCTGGTCAACGACGAGGACCTGACGTACTGCAAGATGCGCTTCGACGAGGTCTCGCTGGCCGCGCTCCGCGCCCACCTGGGCGACCTCACGGACCCGCTGGCGCGGGCGCTGTGCTGGTCGGCGCTGTGGAACCTGACGCGCGACGGCCTGATGCCGGCCCGCGACTTCGTCTCGCTGGTCCTGGCCCACGCGGGCCGGGAGACGGACGTCGGCGTCCTGCAGATGCTGCACGCCCAGGCGCTGACCTCGGTCACCCACTACGCGGCGCCGGACTGGCGCGAGCAGGGGGGCCGGGAGCTGTCGGCGGGCGCCCTGCACGAGCTGCGGATCGCGGAGCCGAACTCGGAGCACCAGCTGACGTGGGCCCGCTTCTTCGCGGCGAGTGCGGCGACGGAGGGCGACTTCCAGCTGCTCAGGGGCCTGCTGGAGGGTTCCGCCCGGATCGACGGGCTGGTGGTGGACCAGGAGCTGCGCTGGGACTTCCTGCTGCCCCTGGCCGCACGCGGCGCGGTGGACGAGGGGGCTCTCGCGGCCGAACTGACCCGCGACGACACGGCGTCGGGCAAGCGCCACCAGGTACGGTGCCTGGCGGCGCGGCCGTCGGCGGCGGTGAAGGACCAGGCGTGGGCGGCGGTGGTCGAGTCGGACGCCCTGTCGAACGCGCTGGTGGAGGCGACGATCGCGGGAATGCAGCAGCCGTCGCAGCGGGACCTGCTGGCGCCGTACGCGGGGCGCTACTTCGAGGTGATCGAACGCGTGTGGGCGGACCGGTCGATCCAGATCGGCATCGACGTGGTGAAGGGGCTGTACCCGGCGCTCCAGGACGACGCGGCCACGCTGGAGGCGACCGACGCGTGGCTCGCGGCGCACGCCGACGCCGCGCCCGCGCTGCGCCGGCTGGTCCTGGAGTCCCGCGACGACCTGGCCCGCGCCCTGCGCGCCCAGGCCTGCGACGCGGCCTGCGCCTGACCCCGCAGGGGCCGCGCCCCCCTGTCCCGAACACCGGCGGGGCCGGATCGCCACAGGCGGTTCCGGCCCCGCCGGCGTGTGCGGGGGCCGGGAGGGGGGCACTCCATCGGCAGTCGAACGCCCGTACTTTAGCCCCGGCTTGTCCCGATTTGCCGACGGGCGTGTAACAGGGGTTAGCAAGGCCATGGCCTGAGGGAATCACTGCGTCATGAACCACAACGCGCCCCTCCCCCTCGCCCACCTCACCGGCACCCGCCCCCGCGTGCTGACCCTCGCCCAGCTGCGCGAGCACGGCATCACCGCCGCCGACGCGGCCGAGCGGCCCTGGCGGCAGATCCTGCCGGGCGTGTTCCTGCTCCACGGCGGCCCCGCGACGAGCGAGGAGCGGCTGCACGCCGCGCTGCTGTACGCCAACCGCGGCGGCAGCGGCAGCGGCAGCGGCAGCGGCAGCGGCAGCGAGGCCATGATCACCGGGTTGGCGGCGCTCGCGCTGTACCGCTTCGCCTCCGCGCCCGCCCTGCTCGCCGTGTCGCACATCGACGTTCTGGTGCCGGGCACCCGGCGGCTGCGCCCGGCGGGGGACGTGCGGATCGTACGCTCGCACACGCCGCCCCGGTCCCAGGAGGTGACCGGGCTGCCGGTGGCTCCCGTGGCGCGGGCCGTCGCCGACGCCGTCGGCCAGCTCTCCGACGCCGGTACGGTGCGCCGCCTGCTCAGCGAGGCCGTACGGGGTGGGCACTGCGAACCGGCCGCCGTCGTAAGGGAGCTGACGGTGGCGAGGCTGCTGAACCGGCCGCACGTGGTCGACGCCGTCGAGTCCCTCCTCGCGGAGGGCCGCGCCATGGCCGAGGACCGGCTGTACCACCTCGTACGGGGCTACGACCTCCCCGAGCCGGTCTGGAACGTGGACCTGCGGCTGCCCGGCGGCCCGCACCTCGGCGGGGTCGACGCCTTCTGGCCCGAGCACGCGGTCGCGGTGGAGATCGACACCCGCGGCCCGCGCCAGGGCGAGGACGAGCAGTGGTCCGAGTGCGTACGCAAGCGGGAGACGCTGGAGCGGCTCGGGGTGACCGTCATCCACATCACCCCGCGCAAGCTCCGCGACTGGCCGGAGCAGCAGGCCGCGGTCGTGCGGACCGCCCTGACGGCGGCCGACGACCGCGATCCCGCCGCCTACCTGGTGGTGCTGCCCCGATGAGGAACCGGCCTCGGCAGCGGCGGGTTCGCCGGCGAGTACTCCGGGGCGCTCCAGCGCAGCCGCCCCGGGTGCAGGCTCTCCACCGTCGATTCCACACGGAAGCGGACACGGCGGCTTCCGTCGGCGCCGAACTCCGTCCGGGCCCGGCCGCTCAGCTGGAGCAGCGCTCCGCTCTCCCAGTCCGGGAGGAGCAGTCCGGCCCGCGGGTCCAGCGCGAGGTTCCCGAGGGTCAGGAACATCGCGTTGCCCGGGTAGTCCGGCCATGCCAGCTCGACCGGCGACAGCACCTCCACGAAGCCCGGCAGGCCGCCGCGGTGGCTGGCCTCGACCCGCCCCCCGTCCGCCGCCGTGGCCACGAAGAACGTGTCCGCACCCCGGACGGACCGCGCCTGGTCGCAGGTGAGCGCCTCCCCGCGCCGCAGGACACCGGGGCCCTCGGCGGCCGTGTCCAGCGGATCCCGCCGCTGCAGGTATTTGGGGCAGTTGGCGAAGACCCGGTCGGCCCGGACCGCGAATCCCCCGGCGGTCGCCTCCAGGGTCCCGTTCAGCCGCATCCGGCGCCGGGTCCGCGGATCGAGCGCGATCGTCCCCACCCGGGCGCCGTCCTCGGCCAGGGCCCCGGCGAGCGGGTCGCCCGCCGGTAGACCGCCCGTGACCGTGATCCGGTCCGGCCCGGTGGCCCGTACGAAGCCGGGCGAGCCGGTGAGCAGGGAGGCCCACAGGCGTCCCGCGCCGTCGGCGGCCCCGACCACCAGGTGGGGCTGGAGTCCCAGGAAGGCCGCGGCCACGTCCCGGATGCCGGTGCCGACCGAACGACCGACGTGCTCGGCGAGCTCCCGTACGCCGACCCGGTCCTGCACGGCCAGCGAGCCCTCGTGGTAGATGCCGGACATCAGAAGAATCCGCAGGTCGGCGCGTTCTCGACAGGTGCGGGCGCACCCTCGGCGCCGGTGGGGGCGGAGATCTCCAGCCGGATGCCGTCGGGGTCGTGGAAGAAGATGCCGCCCGAGGCCGCGCCCTCGCCGTGCGCGACGACCCCGTCGTAGGCGAAGTCCACCCCCAGTCCGCGCAGCCGCTCCTCGTACTCCCTCACCTCCTCGATCCCGCCCGCCGAGAACGCCAGGTGGTGCAGTCCCGCCGCGGCGGGCGCGTACGCGCCGTCGGCCTGCTGCCACAGGGTGAGGGCGAGCTCGCCGTCTCGGCCCAGGAGGGCGTAGCGGCGGCCCTCCTCCTTGCCCTCGGCGAGCCGCTGGAATCCGAGCACGTCGCCGTAGAAGGCGAGCGAGCGGTCCAGATCCGTGACGTTCAGGCCCACGTGGCCGGTGCGGAGCGCGGTCATGACGGTTCCCCCTTCGTTTGTCTAACCTCTCTAATAGAGATTAGGGGTTAGGGAATCAGGCGTCAACCGGCCACGTACTCTTGAGGGGTTAGCGACGGGCGGGAAGGGTGCGGACATGGCAGCGGCGGCGGACCCACGACCCCTGACCGGCGAACCGGTCGCCCTCGACCTCCTGAACACCCGCTGGGTCGCCGACGGGCAGCTCCTGGACCTCTTCGCCGGCGCCGCCGGGCTGACGCGGATCGAGGGGGTCGCGGTCTGGCTGGAGAGCGTCGGGCTGTCCGACCGCTTCCGCGCGGACGCGCCGACCCTGATCCACCTGCTGACCGCCCGCGAGGCGCTGGCCCGCGCGGTGGCGGACCCGGCCGGCGCGAGCGGGCGCGCCCTGGTCGACGGGGTCCTGGAGCACGGCCGCATCCGCGCCACACTGACGGAGCACGGCCCCGGCGAACGCGCCGAGTTCGACGACCCCGCCTGGGGCCCCGCATGGCTCGCGGCCCGCGACTACCTCGGACTGCTCGGATCGGCGCCCGACCGGATCCGCGCGTGCGCGTCCGGGAGCTGCGTCCTGCACTTCTTCGACACCTCGCGCAACGGCACCCGGCGCTGGTGCTCGATGGCCGCCTGCGGCAACCGGGCGAAGGCCTCGCGCCACTACGCGCGCACGCGCGAGCGCTGAGTCCGCGGAATCTGTCACACCCGTAGCGCGGCCAAGTCCCGCTCCGGCGCCGCGGCATGGCCGCAGAGTCGATAAATCCACTCGTTGACCCCTGCGTTTCGCCCCCGCATGCCCCGGTACGGGCGCCCTGGCGTACGCCCCGCGGTGGCGGGAATCCGCCACGGCAGGTCTCGTTCGATGACAACTATCCCCATCGGGCTGTCACTTACGACAGGCTGACCGGTCATCCGGCACCGAAATCCGGACCGTTTCTTTCACTTACCAGGGATGCTGATGACCCTCGAATCCCCCAGCTCCACACCCGGGGCCATACCCTCGGCCAGACGTGCGGCGCGTATCGCGGCAGCCGCGGGTCTCGTGGCCGCGCTCTGCGCGACCGGGGCCGTGCCCGCGTTCGCCGCGGGCATCGCCGACACCCCGCCGGCGTCCGCGCCGATCAAGTCGGCCGACCAGAAGCTCGGTTCGGCGGACGCCGAGCTGCTCCAGGAGGCCAGGACCAAGGGTGACAAGACCGTCACCGTCATGGTCGCGACCGCCCCGGGTCAGACCGAGCAGGTCGCCGAGCAGCTCGACGCCGTCGAGGGCGCCTCGGTGGGCCGGACGTACGACGACCTCGGCTACGTGCGCGCCACCCTGCCCACCGACAAGGCGGACGCCGCGCTCAAGGCGGCCACCAAGCTGAACTCCGTGCACGGGATCGACCTGCGCCACGAGATCCAGCTGCCGGACCCGCGCCCGGACTCGGACCGCGAGAGCGCCGCGGCCAAGCGCACCGCCGCCGAGGCCTACCCGGCGCCGGACGCCAACACCCCGGCGAAGAACCCGTACAACCCGTCCTTCGAGACCGGTGCGGTCGACTTCGTCGCGAAGAACCCGACGGCCGACGGCCGCGGCGTGACCATCGGCATCATGGACTCGGGTGTCGACCTCGGACACCCGGCGCTGCAGACGACCACCACCGGCGAGCGCAAGATCGTCGACTGGGTCACGGCGACGGACCCGATCACGGACAACGACGCCACCTGGCGCGCGCAGATCACCCCGGTCACCGGCGGCACGTTCGCCGCGGGCGGTTCGGACTGGAAGGCCCCGGCGGGCTCGTTCCAGTGGAGCCGCTTCACCGAGTCGATCACCGCGAACGGCGACATGGCCGGTGACGTCAACCGCGACGGCGACACCACCGACCGGTTCGGCATGCTGTACGACCCGGCGACCGGCACCGTACGCGTGGACACCGACCAGGACCTCGACTTCACGAACAACGAGCCGATGAAGCCGTACAAGGACGGCTACCAGATCGGCTACTTCGGCACGGACAACCCGGCGACCCCCGTCGTCGAGCGGATCCCGTTCGTGATCGAGATCCGCAAGGACGTCCCGATGGACCCGCTGGGCGGGGACTGGGTCGGCAAGAAGGCCGACTTCGTCAACATCGGCATCATCGAGGGCACGCACGGCACGCACGTCGCCGGCATCACCGCGGCCAACAGCCTCTTCGGCGGCAAGATGAACGGCGCCGCCCCCGGCGCCAAGCTCGTCTCCTCGCGCGCCTGCACCTGGACCGGCGGCTGCACCAACATCGCGCTGACCGAGGGCATGATCGACCTCGTCGTCAACCGCGGCGTGGACATCGTCAACATGTCCATCGGCGGCCTGCCGGCGCTCAACGACGGCAACAACGCCCGCTCGGAGCTCTACTCCAACCTGATCGACAAGTACGGCGTCCAGCTCGTCATCTCGGCGGGCAACGAGGGCCCGGGCGTCAACACCATCGGTGACCCCAGCCTGGCGGACAAGGTGCTCTCCGTGGGCGCGGCGGTCTCCAAGGAGACCTGGGCCGCCAACTACGGCTCCGGCGTGGCCAAGAAGTACAACATGTTCAACTTCTCCTCGCGCGGCCCGCGTGAGGACGGCGGCTTCACGCCGACCATCACCGCCCCGGGCGCGGCCATCAACACCGCGCAGACCTGGATCCCGGGTTCGCCGGTGAAGGAGGCGGGCTACGCCCTGCCGCCCGGCTACGCGATGCTCCAGGGCACCTCGATGTCCTCGCCGCAGGCCGCGGGCGCCGGTGCGCTGCTCATCTCGGCCGCCAAGCAGGCGAACATCGCGCTGAAGCCGGCCGGTCTGCGGATCGCCCTCACCAGCACGGCGAAGAAGATCGACGGCGTCCCGGCGCACGCCCAGGGTGCCGGTCTGATCGACATCGTCGAGGCGTGGGAGTCCATCCAGCGCGACGCGAAGGCCAACGACTTCACCGTCAAGGCCCCGGTCGACACCGCGATCGACCAGTTCCTGAAGACCCCGGGCTTCGGCACCGGCGTCTACGACCGCGAGGGCGGTCTCAAGGTCGGCCAGAAGAAGGTCTACAACGTCGTCGTCACCCGCACCACGGGCGTCAAGTACGGCACCCGGCACGACCTGAGCTGGCGCAACAACGACGGCACCTTCAAGGTCATCGGCGGCTACGACTACGTCACGCTGCCGCTGAACAAGCCCGTCACCATCAAGGTCGAGGCCAAGGCCGCCACGGGCGGCGTCCACAGCGGCATCCTGCAGCTGGACGACGAGACCACCGAGGGCATCGACAAGCAGATCCTGACGACCGTCGTCGCGGCGACCCCGCTGGCGGCGCCGTCCTTCACGCTGTCGCAGAAGGCCTCCGTCCAGCGCAACAGCCACACGTCGTACTTCGTGACCGTGCCCGCGGGCGCCAAGACCCTTGAGGTCGCCCTCGGCGGTCTGCAGCCCGGCAGCCAGACCCGCTTCATCTCGATCCACCCGTACGGCCTGGGCGTCGAGGACAGCGCGACGACCCAGTGCTACCCGAACTACGACAACCCGGCGAACACCTGCCGTCCCGACCTGCGCTCCTACACCGACCCGCAGCCGGGCGTCTGGGAGATCGAGGTCGAGTCGCGCCGTACGTCGCCGCTGCTCGACAACCCGTACCAGCTGGACGTCTCCGTGCTCGGCGCTGCCTTCGACCCCGCGGTCAAGGTCCTGCCCGAGGTCAAGCAGGGCACCCCGGCGCCGGTGCAGTGGAGCGTCAGGAACGACGCCGCGGCCATCGCGGGCGGCAAGCTCAAGGGCGGCCCGCTCGGCTCCGCGAAGGTCGCCAAGCCGACCATCGCCGCCGGTGAGACCCACACCACCGAGGTCACGATCGGCGCGGGCGTCTCCCGCCTCGACATCGCGATCGGCAAGACGTCCGACACGGGCGCCGACCTCGACCTGGACGTGTACAAGGACGGCGTCAAGGTCGGCTCCTCCGCCGACGGCGACTCCGAGGAGGCCGTGAGCCTGGTCAACCCGGCCGCGGGCACCTACACCGTCGAGGTGTTCGGTTACGCGATCCCGTCCGGCTCCACCACCTACGACTACCGCGACGTGTACTTCTCGGCCGCCCTGGGCTCCGTCCAGATCGACGAGAACGCCGCGGTGAACCTCGCCACCGGCGCCACCGCGCAGGTCTCGGCGAACGTCCTGGTCAGCAGCGCGGCCCCCGAGGGCCGGCAGTTCTTCGGCCAGGTCCAGCTGCTGAACGCCCGCGGCACCGCCGCCGGCACCGGCAGCGTGCAGATCGAGAAGGTCCTGCCGTAACCCGGTAGCGGACCAGGAACAGCGGAGGGGGCGGTGCTCGCGGAGCACCGCCCCCTCCTGCTTCCAGCCGTCCCCCGAGCAGGCGGAACGGGCTGCCGGGAGGCCCGCGGCGGGGCCGCCGCGCCCGCGTGCACCCCGCTGCGGCCACGACGCTGTCCGTTCCTCGGACAATGGATTGGACAAGGCTCGTGGGGTCGAACGCATGATGGCCTCACGCGCGCCCGCGTCGTACGTATCGAAGGAGTCACCGTGAGGGTCGGAATCGTCGGAGCCACCGGTCAGGTCGGCGGAGTCATGCGCGGCATCCTCGCCGAGCGGAAGTTCCCGGTGGACGAGCTGCGACTGTTCGCCTCGGCCCGCTCCGCGGGCTCCACCCTCACGTGGGAGGGCCGGGAGATCACCATCGAGGACGCCTCGGCGGCCGACTACTCCGGCCTGGACATCGTGCTCTTCTCCGCGGGCGGCGCCACCTCCAAGGCGCTGGCCGAGAAGGTCGCCTCGCAGGGCGCCGTCGTGATCGACAACTCCTCCGCCTGGCGCCGGGACCCCGAGGTCCCCCTCGTCGTCTCCGAGGTCAACCCGCACGCGATCAAGAACCGCCCCAAGGGCATCATCGCCAACCCGAACTGCACCACCATGGCCGCGATGCCCGTGCTGCGCCCGCTGCACGACGAGGCCGGCCTGACCGCGCTGATCGCCACCACCTACCAGGCCGTGTCCGGCTCGGGCCTGGCCGGGGTCGCCGAGCTCAAGACCCAGGCGTGCGCGGTGTCGGAGGCGGCCGACCAGCTGACCTTCGACGGCGGGGCCGTCGCCTTCCCCGAGCCGGCCGTCTACCGGCGTCCGATCGCCTACAACGTGGTCCCCCTCGCGGGCAACCTGGTCGACGACGGCTCCTTCGAGACGGACGAGGAGCAGAAGCTCCGCAACGAGTCCCGCAAGATCCTGGAGATTCCGGAGCTCAAGGTCTCCGGCACCTGCGTGCGCGTCCCCGTCTACTCCGGCCACTCCCTCCAGGTCAACGTCCGCTTCGAGCGCCCGCTGAGCGTCGAGCGCGCCCGCGAGCTGCTGCGCGACGCCCCCGGCGTCGAGCTCTCGGAGATCCCGACCCCCCTCCAGGCCGCGGGCAAGGACGCCTCGTTCGTGGGCCGCATCCGGTCCGACGAGACGGTGGAGAACGGTCTCGCGCTGTTCCTGTCGAACGACAACCTCCGCAAGGGCGCGGCCCTGAACGCGGTCCAGATCGCCGAGCTGGTCGCCGAGGAGCTGCGCGGCTGACCCGCGCGGACGGCTGACGGTCGGGGGGCGGGTGCCGGTCGGCGCCCGCCCCCCGCGTGCGTCGGGGCAGGCGGAATCCGGACGTCGTGTTCGCCCGTGGATTACCCCCGGGTATGGCGGGGGGTGATCGTGGAAGGATGGGCCGGAACGTCACCATCGAAGGAGATGACCGCGTGCCAGGCACGAATCTCACCCGTGAAGAGGCCCAGCAGCGGGCGCAGCTGCTCACCGTCGACTCCTACGAGGTCGAACTCGATCTCAGCGGAGCGCAGGAGGGGGGCACCTTCCCCTCCGTGACCACGGTGCGCTTCCGGTCGGCCGAGGCCGGGGCCGAGACCTTCATCGACCTCGTGGCCCCCGCGGTGCACGAGGTCGTCCTCAACGGCAAGGACCTGGATGTCGCCGCGGTCTTCCGCGACGCGCGCATCTCCCTGTCGGACCTGGCGGCCGGGGACAACGAGCTCCGCGTCGTCGCGGACTGCGCGTACACCAACTCCGGCGAGGGCCTGCACCGCTTCGTCGACCCGGTCGACCAGCAGGCCTACCTGTACACCCAGTTCGAGGTGCCGGACGCGCGCCGCGTCTTCGCCGCCTTCGAGCAGCCCGACCTGAAGGCGACGTTCCGGTTCACTGTCACGGCCCCCGAGGGCTGGACGGTCATCTCGAACTCGCCCACGCCGGAGGCCGCGGACGTCAAGGACAACGTCTGGCGCTTCGAGCCGACCCCGCGCATCTCCACGTACATCACCGCGCTGATCGCGGGCCCGTACCACTCGGTGCACAGTTCGTACGAGGGCCCGGACGGGCAGTCGGTGCCGCTGGGCATCTACTGCCGCCCCTCGCTCGCCGAGTTCCTCGACGCGGACGAGATCTTCGACGTGACCCGGCAGGGCTTCGACTGGTTCCAGGAGAAGTTCGCGTACGCCTACCCCTTCGCCAAGTACGACCAGCTGTTCGTCCCCGAGTTCAACGCGGGCGCGATGGAGAACGCGGGCGCCGTCACCATCCGCGACCAGTACGTCTTCCGCTCGAAGGTGACGGACGCGGCGTACGAGGTGCGCGCCGAGACGCTGCTGCACGAGCTCGCGCACATGTGGTTCGGCGACCTGGTCACCATGGAGTGGTGGAACGACCTGTGGCTGAACGAGTCGTTCGCCACCTACACCTCGATCGCCTGCCAGGCCTCGGCGGAGGGCTCGAAGTGGCCGCAGGCGTGGACCACGTTCGCCAACTCCATGAAGACCTGGGCGTACCGGCAGGACCAGCTGCCCTCCACGCACCCGATCATGGCGGACATCCGTGACCTGGAGGACGTGCAGGTCAACTTCGACGGCATCACGTACGCCAAGGGCGCCTCGGTGCTCAAGCAGCTCGTCGCCTACGTCGGCACGGACGCCTTCTTCAAGGGCGTGCAGGCGTACTTCAAGGCGCACGCGTACGGGAACACGCGCCTGTCCGACCTGCTGGGCGCCCTGGAGGAGACCTCCGGACGCGATCTGACCGCCTGGTCGAAGGCGTGGCTGGAGACGGCCGGCATCAACATCCTGCGCCCGGAGATCACCACCGACGCGGACGGCACGCTCACCTCCTTCGCCGTCCGCCAGGAGACCCCGGCGCTGCCCGCCGGCGCCAAGGGCGAGCCGACCCTGCGCCCGCACCGGATCGCGATCGGCCTCTACGACCTCCAGGACGGCTCCCTCGTCCGCACCGAGCGGATCGAGCTGGACGTCGACGGCGAGCTGACGCCGGTACCGGAGCTCGTGGGCCGCGCCCGGCCGGCCGTCATCCTGCTCAACGACGACGACCTGTCGTACGCGAAGGTCCGGCTGGACGAGGAGTCCCTGGCCACCGTCACCGCGCACCTGGGCGACTTCGCCGAGTCGCTGCCGCGCGCGCTGTGCTGGGCCTCGGCCTGGGACATGACGCGCGACGGGGAGCTCGCCACCCGCGACTACCTCGCGCTGGTCCTCTCGGGCATCGGCAAGGAGTCCGACATCGGCGTCGTCCAGTCGCTGCACCGCCAGGTGAAGCTGGCCGTCGAGCTGTACGCCGACCCGGCGTGGCGCGAGGAGGGCCTGGCCACCTGGACCGAGGCCACGCTGGAGAACCTGCGCGGCGCCGAGCCGGGCAGCGACCACCAGCTGGCGTGGGCGCGGGCCTTCGCGGGCACGGCCCGCACCGAGGGCCAGCTGACCTACCTGTCGGCGCTGCTGGACGGTGCGGCGGAGATCGAGGGCCTGGTCGTCGACACCGAGCTGCGGTGGAGCTTCCTGGAGCGGCTCGTCGCGACGGGCGTCGCCGACGAGGCGGCGATCGCGGCCGAGCTGGAGCGCGACCCCACGGCGGCCGGTGAGCGCCACGCGGCGACCGCGCGGGCGGCGCGCCCGACGGCGGAGGCCAAGGCCGAGGCCTGGGCCTCGGTGGTGGAGGGCGACGCCCTGCCGAACGCGGTGCAGGAGGCCGTGATCGGCGGCTTCGTCCAGACCGACCAGCGCGAGCTGCTGGTCCCGTACTCCGAGAAGTACTTCGCGGTGGTCAAGGACGTCTGGGAGAACCGGAGCCACGAGATCGCCCAGCAGGTCGCGGTGGGTCTCTACCCGGCCCTCCAGGTCTCCCAGGAAACCCTGGACGCCACGGACGCCTGGCTGGCCTCGGCCGAGCCGAACGCGGCTCTGCGGCGGCTGGTCTCGGAGTCCCGCGCGGGCGTCGAGCGCGCCCTGCGCGCCCAGGCGGCCGACGCCGCCGCCCGCGCCTGACCCCGCCCCACCGGCCCCGGGCCGCCCCCCCCCCCCCCCCCCCCCCCCCCCCCGGCCCCCCCCCCCCCGCCCCCCCCCCAGGAGAAAAAAAAACAAACACAGC
>NZ_JBHXRU010000105.1:0-20124 GCF_042716255.1 Streptomyces sp. NPDC058662
AACTACACCACAAATCTCGCCGGCAGCGACTGATGTGAATCAGCGACAGGCGCCACTCCACCGGCCCGCGGGGGGCGCCGGCCCGGGCGGGCCCGCCCGGGCCGGACGCGGAGCGGCCCCGGCGGCCGCTGCCCGGCCCCTGTCCCCGGGCGGCGCCCCGTGCACGCACCTGCCGACGCCCGGCCCCTCGACCGGGCCGCCCCGCAGGCGACTTGGACCGTCCCGCCGGCGGACCGAAAGTGCCCGCCGCACGGCGCCCGGCGCAGGGCTCCGCGAGTCCGCCGGACGCCCCGCGCGGCGCGACGCGCCGTGCCGGATCTCGGCCACGAAAAGAAAACCGGGCCGCTCCGGTGGTGTACTGGTGAGTACGGGGGCCCGGAGCGCCCGGATTTGATAGATCTGGAGGGTCCGGGTGAACGCCACTGAGAGAACGGACCTCCACCATGTTTGATCTCATCAGGTCCGAGACCGTCGTCTGTACCTTCTGCAAAGCCACTCCCGCCGACGGAGCCGTACGAACCCTGAGCGCCTCGCAGGGCCGTCTGTCGGTCACCTGGCACGCCGAAACCTGTCCGCACTACGCCGCCGACCTGATCCTCGCCTCGGACGACCAGTGACCCCGCCCGACGGGGCGCGGCACACGGATCGGACCGAGCGGGCGGAGCCGGCCGTCGAGGAGGCGCAGACGCACCTGCCGTAGCTGGGCGCTGCCCACACCCCGCCGGCAGCCGGGCGGCGCCCCTGGCGCACCCTCACCGCCCCGGCCGGCCACCCCTTCGGCCTGACCCCACCCACCCCTGCGGGGTCCCGGCGCTCGCCCGCCCAGGCACCGACGCCCCCCGCCCTGCACGGCCGCCCCCACCCCCGGCCCCGCCGCGACCCTCACCCAGCCCGCCTCGGCCACCCGCCGCCGCGACGCCGGGCCCGCCTCGCTCAACCTGCCCACCCCGGCCCCGCCGCGACCCTCACCCGGCCCAGCTCCGCCCCCGGGCCGCTCGCCTCGCTCGGCCTGCCCCCCGGCCCCGCCGCGACCCTCATCCGGCCCGGCTTCGGCCGCCCCCGCCGCCGCGACGCGGCACCGGGCCTCGCTCGGCCGTCTCCCGGCCCGGCGGCGTGGGGCGGCAACCGGTGGGGCGGCACCGGGCGTCCCCCACCGGGGGGTGGCGTCCATGACGCGGAGACGATCACGGGAGTGGCGGCCGGCCGCGGCCGTGCCCGTGGCCGCGGCGGCGGCTGTGTACGGGTGGGCGCACTGGTCGTTGGGCGCGAGCGGGCCGGCTACCGCCGTCGCGGTGACCGGCGGCATCCTCCTGCTCGCCGCGGCCTGCGCCGCGTACGCCGTTCTCGCCGGCGGCGGCAGCGGCGGCTTCTTCGGGGCGCTGATCCTGGCCGTCGCCCTGCTGCTGACCGTGGCGGCCGCCGACCAGGCCGCCTCCCGCACCGCGGCCGCCACCTGCGTCGTCACCACGCTCCACACCACCGTGCAGAGCCCGCCGGGCGACGCGGCCCCACCGGCGAAGACCGTCTACCGGCTCGAACTGCGCTGCCCCGGCGGCTATCCCACCGAACTCAAGGACGACCGCCCCCACGCCGCGGCCGGCCACCGGATCCAGGTGGCCTACGACCCCGCGCGCAAGGTGGCCCCCGCCGTGGCCGGCACCACGACGCCCTGGCGGGCGGGCCTGTGGGCCGCGGCCCTCCTCCTCCTCAGCACGGTCATCGCCCTCAACAGCCGCCGCCCACCCCACCCCCCAACCTGACCCCCAACCTGATCCCGCCCCTCAGCCGTTCACCGCCCCTGACCGCCCCTCAGCCCCTGACCGCCCCTCAGCCCCTCACCGCCCCTCAGCCCCTCACCGCCCCTCAGCCGCTCACCGCTGCTCAGCCCCTCACCGCCGGTCCCCGCCGCTCACCGCCCCTCCCCGCGGGTCCCCGCCGCTGACCGCCACCTGCCACCGACCCCGACCCACCCCACCACCCCGGAGGGGAACGGCACCCCCCACCGCCCCGGAGGGGCCCGGTGTTCCCGCTACCGCTCCGGCGGGGGAACGGTGCCCGTCCCCACCCGAGCCGCCAGCAGCGCGATGTCGTCATCGGCCGACGCCGGCACCAGATGCGTGATCAACGAGTCGCACAAATGGTCCAGCGGCTGCTGCGGCTCGGTCAGCAACGCCGTGAGCTCCGCCAACCGCTCGTCGATGTCCCGACTGCGCGCCTCGATCAACCCATCGGTGTACAGCACCAGCACACTCCCCGGCACCACCGTGAACTCCGTCGTGGTGAACGTGATCCCACCCACCCCCAACGGCACCCCCGGCGGCGTCGTGACCAGCCGCACGCGCCCGTCCGGCGCCGCCACCACCGGCGGCGGATGCCCGGCCCGCGTCACCGAGCACCGCCCCGTCACCGGATCGCACACCACGTACAAGAACGTCGCCAGCATCGGCTCCGCCAGATCGGCGAGCGTCGCCTCCAGCTGACGCAGCAGCGCCGCCGGCGTCATGTCCAAACGCGCCAGCGCCCGCACCGTCGCCGACAACCGCCCCATCACCGCGGCCGCCGCGATGCCGTGCCCCATCACGTCCCCGATCAGCAGCGCCGCCCGCCCGCCCGTCAGCGGCAGCACGTCGTACCAGTCGCCCCCCACCTCGTTGACGTCACTGGCCGGCAGATAGCGGTGCGCGATCTCGATCCCCGGCGGCGGCGTCACATGCTGGGGCAGCATGCTGCGCTGCAGCACCACCGCCGTCTCGTGCTCGTGGTGGTACAGCCGCGCGTTGTCGATACTGATCGCCGCCCGGGCCGCCAGCTCACCGGCCAACGTCACGTCCTCGGACCCGTAGGGGCCCACCGCACGGGTCCGGAAGAACGTCGCGACACCCAACACCACCTCCCGCGCCACCAGCGGAATCATCATGAACGAGTGCACACCCGTCTCCACCAGCTGCGCCGGCTTGGGGGAGTGCCGGGCGGCCGGCGCCACCACCTGCTCGTCCAACCGCGCGATCAGATACGGCTGCCGCGACGCCAACGCCTGCGTGTACGGGGCGGCGGCGGGGAAGGACAGGGTCCGCCCCAGCGGAGCCAGCACCCGGGTGACGGCCGAACCGGTCAACGGCGCCTTCCCCAGCCGCCGCAACCCCACGCCCCCCGACAGTCCCGCCCCCGGCTCGTCCCCCCGCGCCAACGTGTCCAGGACATCGACGGTGACGGCGTCCGCCAGATGCGGCACGGCCAGATCCGCCAACTCCTGCGCCGTGCGCTCCAGATCGAAACTCGCCCCGATCCGCGAGCTGGCCTCACTGAGCAGCGCGAGCCGGCGCCGCCCCGCCTCCGCGTCGCTGTGGTCGCGCTGCTGCTCGGTGATGTCCAGCAGCGAGGCGATCACCCCGATCGGCCGGCCCCCCGGGTCCTCCACCCGCACGTACGAGCACGACCACACCCGGTCGTGCTCCGGATCCGCGGGCGTACGGCCCGTACGGCGCCGGTCCAGGACCGGCTCACCGCTGTGCAGGACCCGCCGCATCGCCTCCTCCATCTCGCCCGCGTTCACCTCCGGCAGCACCTCCGCCAGCCGCCGCCCCACATGCGCCGACTCCGTCAGCCCGTTCATCGCCTCCAACGCCGCATTGACCTGCAGGAACCGCAACTGCGTATCGAGCACGGCGATCCCCACCGGCGAACGCGCGAACAACCCGTCCCACACCGCCGAGGACCCCCGGATCCGCCGCGCCGCGTGCGCGTCCGCCGCGAACACCAGCACCGCCGAGGCCCCCCGCCGCCGATCGGGCACCGGACACGCCCAGATCTCCAGCTCCAGCGGATGCCCGTCCCGATGCCAGGCGGTGACCGTACCCATCACCCCGCGCCCGGTGGCGGCCGTCTCCCACAAGGACCGCCCCAGACTCCGGTCCGCCCCCGGATGCAGCAGATCGGAGATGTGCCGCCCCAGCACCTGCCGCGGCGCGTACCCCAGCAGCTCCTGCGCCCCGCGGTTCCACCGCACGATCGTCCCCTCGCCGCTGGTGGCCACCAACGCCACCGGCAGCGCCCCCAGCCACCCGCCGGCGTCCTGCGCGGCGCCACTGACCAGCTCCTGAATCGGAAACCCCTCACCCATCACGCACCCGCCCCTCCCACCCGCCCCCCGCCCCACCACAACCCCCACCGGGACGGACACAGGTCCCGATACGGCTCCCGGTACGGATACGGCTCCCGGTACGGATACGGCTCCCGGTACGGATACGGATACGGCTCCCAGTACAGGTACGCGTCTCGGTACGGATGCGGCTCCCGGTACGGGTACGGCTTCCAGCAGGCCGGGGCCTCCGGCCGCCGCGCACCCCGGCGCCCGGCGCCCGGCGGGCGGGCACCGTGCTCGGCTCCCGCGGCCACACCCCCGCGGGTGGCACCTGGGCTTCCTCCACCCCCTCATCGTCGCCCGGCCCGGCCCGCACCGCCCCCCGGCCCCGCCCCGGCCGCCCCTCAGCCGGCCGCCTCGACGAGAAAACGCCGCCCCTGCCCCTGTTCCCGCCCCGCCGGCGGCGCCGCCGGGTCGTGGGGGAGGCACGGCCACTGCTGCACCGGCGTCCGCACCGCTCCCGCACCCCGCCGGGCCCCCGCCCGAGGCCGCCCGGCCCCGCCCGAGGCCGGCGCGTTAGGCTGCTGGACGCCCCGACAGGAGCCAGGGATGGAGCAGCCCATGGACACCGTCCGCCGTACCGCACTGGTCGAGGACCTGATGGAGCGCTTCCCGCAGGTGCCCCGGGAAGCCGTCATCAAGGAGGACCTCCTGCGCGGCGGCATGGCCTTCGAGGAGTCCGCGCTCAGCGGCACCGCCGACGGCACCGGCACCGACGTCAAGCCGAAGTCGTACTTCATCTTCTCCTTCGACCACCGCACCCTGCCCGAACTCGGCGCCGCCGCCCTCAACCGGCCCCCCGAGGAGATCGTCCTCACCGGCGGCCCCTACGACCTGCGCCGCACCGTGGTCTCGGTACGGGTCAACCCCGACTCCCCGTACGTGGTGCGCGGCGGCGAGGACGGCACGCTCGGCCTCCACCTGGACGGTGTGCGGATCGCCGACGTCGGCCTGCCGCCGATGCCCGAGTACTACCGGCACACCCTGTCCAACGGGAAGTCGGTGATGGAGGTCGCCCCGACCATCCAGTGGGGCTACCTCATCTACCTGACCGTCTTCCGGGTCTGCCAGTACTTCGGCGCCAAGGAGGAGTGCCAGTTCTGCGACATCAACCACAACTGGCGCCAGCACAAGGCCGCCGGCCGCCCCTACACCGGCGTCAAGCCGGTCGAGGAGGTACTGGAGGCCCTGGAGATCATCGACCGCTACGACACCGCGGGCGCCTCCCGCGCCTACACCCTCACCGGCGGCTCGATCACCTCCCGGGTCGCCGGCCGCGACGAGGCCGACTTCTACGGCCACTACGCGAAGGCCATCGAGGAGCGCTTCCCCGGCCGCTGGACCGGCAAGGTCGTCGCCCAGGCCCTGCCCCGCGCCGACGTGCAGCGCTTCCACGACCACGGCATCCGCATCTACCACCCCAACTTCGAGGTGTGGGACCGGCGCCTGTTCCAACTCCACTGCCCCGGCAAGGAACGCTACGTGGGCCGCGACGAGTGGCACCGCAGGATCCTGGACTCCGCCGAGGTGTTCGGCTCCCGCAACGTCATCCCCAACTTCGTGGCCGGCATCGAGATGGCCCGCCCGTCCGGCTTCACCGACGTCGGCGAGGCCATCGCCTCCACCACCGAGGGCCTGCGGTTCTTCATGTCCCACGGCATCGTGCCGCGCTTCACCACCTGGTGCCCGGAACCGACGACCCCGCTGGGCCGGGCCAACCCGCTGGGCGCGCCCCTGGAGTACCACATCCGCCTCCTTGAGGCCTACCGGGCGACGCTTCAGGAGCACGGCCTCAGCTCCCCGCCCGGCTACGGCCCGGCCGGTCCCGGCCGCGCGGTGTTCTCCGTCAGCTCGTTCATGGACAGCCTGGAAGGTATGGAAGGCCTGGAGGAGACCGCCGCGGCCACCGCCTGACCCGCCGCCGGCCCTTCCCGGCCCGCCGTGCCCCGCCCGGCCCCGCCGCTCACGGGGATGTGCACGGCGCCGCTCACGGGGATGTGCACGGCGCCGCTGACGGGGATGTGCACGGCGTCGCTGACGGGGATGTGCACGGCGTGCGCGAGGGCGGTAACGCCGTCCCCGGCAGGCCGCGGTCCCGCGGCGCCCTCGCCGGCCTGCACCAGCGTCCCGGCGGGGCGGGGCGGTGGTGCACAATGCCAGCGGATGATCTTCGAGCCTGTGCTGTACGCCGAGACCACCGCCCCCGCCCCGACCACCGAGCGAAGCGGACCCACCCGTGAACGACACCGCCGGCGCCCCCGTCCTGGACACCCTCTTCGGTGCGATCACCGTCCGCCGCCAGGGCCAGGACCGCATCGACGTCCAGGGCGGGGCGATCCCCCCGGCGACCCTGCGGCGCCGGACCGGCCCGCCGGCCGACCCGGCCATCGCCATCGGCACCCGCGACCCGGCCCTCCTCACCCTGCTCGTCGACGGCCGCCCCACCGACCTGCGCCCCGCCAAGGGCCGCCTGAGCAGGCGCTCCTACCGGGTGGAGGCGACCTGTGACGGGGCCCGCTACCGCCTGGTCCCCGACTCCCTCACCACCAGCCGCCTCACCCGCGGGGGCGTCCACCTCGGCGACTTCTCCTGCGACGGCGACGAGCGCCCGGGCGCCGTGTGGAAGGACGGCCCCGACATCCGCCCGGCGGACGCCGCGATCGGCTACGTCCTGGCCTCGGCCTTCGGCACCGGCGCCCAGCCCCTGTGGATGATGCTCACCGACGCCGTGGCCGAAGCCCTGCCCTGACCCGCCCCCGCCCCCGCACGCCCGCCCCCGCACGCCCGCCCTCACACCTCCACCCCTCACAGGCCGCCCCCGCACCCCGGCGGGGCGGGGCCGGATTCCGGAAAAACGGTTCGGTGACCGAACCGGACGGTTAGGGTGGGCCGGTGACCCTGCCCCGCGACTACCCGAGCCAGGCCTGCGCGCTCTCGCGCGCCATGGAAGTCGTCGGCGAGCGCTGGACCCTGCTGATCGTCCGCGACGCGTTCCTCGGCGTCCGCCGCTTCAAGGACTTCGCCGCCCACCTGGGCACCCCCCGCGCCGTCCTGAGCGACCGCCTCGCCTCCCTGACCGCGGCCGGAGTCCTCACCCGCGTACCGGCCCACGGCCCCCGCCCGCACTACGAACTCACCCCCCGCGGCATCGCGCTGTGGCCCGCCGTCCGCGCCCTGTCCGCCTGGGGCGAGGACCACCACCCCGCCCCCGGCGGGGTCCGCCGGATCTTCCGTCACGCCGCCGACGACGCCCCCGTCGCCGGCGACGGCCGCTGCACCGCCTGCGGGCGGCCCGTCGAGGCCGCCGACCTCCTGATCACCCCCGGCCCCGGCCTGCCGCCGCCCGCCGACGGCGACGACCCGGTCACCGCCGCCCTCCACCGACCGCACCGGCTCCTGCGGCCGCTGCACCTGACGAAAGGCACCCCCGCATGAGGATCCTGACCGTCGGAGCCGGCGCCGCCGGCGGCTACTTCGGCGCCCGCCTGGCCCACACCGGAGCGGACCTCACCTTTTTGGTGCGCCCCGCCCGGGCCGCCGCCCTGCGCGAGCGGGGACTGCGGGTACGCGGCATGGGGGAGGACCTGCACCTCACCCCCCGACTGGTCACCGCCGACACCCTGAGCTCCCCCTACGACCTGGTCCTGCTGTCGGTGAAGTCCACCGCCCTGCGGGAGGCCACCGCCGACCTGGCCCCGGCCGTCGGCCCCGGCACGGCGATCGTCCCGCTCCTCAACGGCCTGGCCCACCTCGACCACCTCACCGCCCGCTTCGGCGGCGACGCCGTCCTGGGCGGAGTCGCCAGGGTCGTCACCACCCTGGACGAGCACGGCGACATCGTACGGATGGCGCCGCCCGCCGAACTCGCCCTCGGCGAACGCGACGGGCGGCCCTCCCCGCGGACCGGGGAGATCCGCGCCGCGCTGACCGCCGCCGGCATCGACTCCCCGCCCGTCCCCGACGTGATCGCCGCCATGTGGCACAAGTGGGTGTTCATCGCGAGCCTGGCCGCCGCGACCTGCCTGGCCCGCGGCGCCGTCGGCGAGTTCAACGCCGTACCCGGCGGCCCGGCCCTGGGCCCCGCGGTCCTCGCCGAGGCCGCCGCCGTCTCCGCCGCCGCCGGACACCCCCTGCCCGACACCGAACACGCCGCGACCACCCGCGTCCTGACCACCCCCGGCTCCCCCCTGACCCCCTCCCTCTACCGCGACCTGAGCGCCGGAGCACCCACCGAGGTCGAGCACGTCCTGGGCGATTTGACCGACCGCGCCCGCGCCCTGTCCGTCCCCACCCCCCTCCTGGACCTCGCCACCCTCCAACTCCGCGTCCACCAGCGCCGCCTCACCCGCCCCGCCACCGCCTGAGCGGCCCCGCCGGCCCCGGACCGCCGCGTTCAGGCCCGCCGCGTTCAGGGCCGCCGCCCTCCGGACCGTCGTGTTCAGGGCCGTCGTGTTCAGGGCCGGTGGATCCGCTCCACGCCGTACCACTTCGACACGCACGCCGCGACCCAGTCCCGCTCGTAGCTCCCCGTGAAGAACGGCTCGGCCAGCGCACCGATGTACAGCGGCCGGTAGCCCACATCGACGGCGCCGCGCGCCGCCTCGGCCCGGATACGGGAGTCCTGGGCGTCGAAGGCCACCGCCCGGGTGACCGTGTGCGTGGTGAGCTGCCGCACGGCGGGGACGAGCGCCGCCACCGCCATCAGCGCCAGGCAGCCGGCCGCCACCGCGCCGGCCGCCACCGCGCCGGCCGCCACCGGACCGGCCGCCCGGAGCGGCCCGCCGGCCCGCCGCCCCGTCAGCCGCCGCCCGCCCCACGCCCCCAGCAGCGCCCCGTACCCGCACAGCGCCAGCTCCATCGGTACCAGGAAACTCGTCCAGGTCCGGGCGTACGTCCATCCGCTCGGCCCGTAGCCGCTGCGCAGACCCGCCACCACCGCGAACGAGCCCAGCACCACCACGGGCACCGGGAGCAGCAGCAGGGCCGCCAGCGCCGGGCGCGGCACCGTCCGCCGCGGCGCCCGCCCGCCCGCCGCCCGCCGCCCCAGCGCGCATGCCAAACCCAGCAGGACACCGGCTGCCGCGGCCCCGAGGTAGGCCCACTGGCCGGTGACGGAGTCCCACAGGTGCAGCCAGCCCTGGTAGGTGCCCCTGAGCTCGGCCGCGGAGAGCATGGACTCCTTGGCCGGCTGCTGCCCGCGCCGCCACCGCGCGCCGGGAGAGGTGTACAGCACGACCAGGCCGCACAGCAGCCCCGCACACCACAGCAGGCACCAGGTGAACGGACGCCAGGTGGGTGCCAGCCCCCAGCGGGGCAGGCACACCAGCGCGACCGCGACGGCCAGCAGCCCGCTGACGAGCGCGAACGGCTCACTCAACGTGCCCAGAGCGCAGCCGATCACGAACGCGCCGGCGAAACCGGCCCGACGGACGGCGGGACGGGCGTCCCCGACGGTCGCCACGGCCAGCAGCAGCGCCCACAGGCCGATCACGCTCGGAAGGGTGTGGGAGATCGTCGCGGGCGCCCACAGCAGCACCTGGTAGCTGCGGGTGCCCGCGAAGTAGAGCAGCGCCTGGAGGACCAGCGCGCACGCGGTCAGGACCAGCAGCGGGGGCCGGCCGCCCAGGAACCGGACGAAGTGACGGCCCAGCAGCACCAGCGCGGCGGTGAAGAACACCACGATGACCGTCGGCAGGATTTTGGTCCCGACCGGCCCCTGCCCGTAGACGACACCGCTCAGGAAGGCGTTGGCGACCCGGCCGTTCTGGGTCAGGTAGAAATCGGAGGTGATACCCCAGACCCCCAGGTCGCGGGCCTTCCACGCCGCGCACCAGTCGTCGGAGGTGGGCCGCAGGTAGAGACCGAGGAAGCACCCCACACCGATCAAAGCCCCGGCCGCCGCGACGAGCGCCACCCCCGCCGACGGCAGGAACCTCCCCAGGAAGGAGCGCCCGCGCCCGCCACCCCGCGAGGCCGCCCCCCGCGCCCCCGCGCGCCCGCCTCCCTCGCCGCGCGCCTCCTCGCCCTCGGCAGTGCTCACGTCGCCACCCCTTCGCAGCAGGGGGCCCGGCCGCCGCGGGCGGCCGGTGCCAGGCGCCCCGCCGACCGCGGCGACCCGCGGGCCCGCGAGCCCTCATCGTGTGCACGGCCCGCCGCCCCCGGCATCCCGGGTGGGCCGGCACGCGTAACGGCCCCACCCGCCCCGCCGCCACGCCCTCCTCACCCGGGCGGCGGGCACCTTGTGGCGGGGCGCGCCCGCCTCTTCCAGGATGGGAAACCGGGGCCGCGCCTTTGCGGGCCCGGCGGAGGGAAGTGGCGATGCCCCGTCTGCGGCTCACCCGCTGGGCCCTGCTCGCGACAGCCCTGGCATGCGTCGCCGTCCCCCCGGCCCCCGCCCCCGGCCGCCTCGCAGGCCTTCCCGCCGACCCTTCCGCACATGCGCCCGCCGACCGCCCCGCAGGCTTCGCCGACCGCCCCGCAGGCTTCGCCGACCGGCCCGCCGGCCACTTCGCCGGCTATGTCGCCGGCCGCCTCGCCGCTCGCAGCCCCGCCCGCGACGCCCCGCCGCTGCGGCCCGCCGGCCCCCGCGGCCCCGGCGAGCCCGACCCTGACGCCGGCTCCGCGTTCCTGTCCGTACCCGCCCCCACCGCCGGACTCCTGTCCAACACCACCTCCACCGCGGGCGTACCCCCGGCCCTCGCCCGGGGCGCCGGCTACGTCGAGGGCAGCAACGTCCTGCGCCTGGCGTCCGGCGACTGGATGTACCTGCCGGCCGGCCGGGACGCCCCGGCCCGGGTCGCCCCCGGCCATCGCGGCGCCGCCCGGCAGATCGAGCTGAGCCGCGCCTGGCTGGCCTCGGGCCGCGTCCCGGGCCGCTCGCCCGCCCAGAGCGCCGCCGCCGAGCGGGCCCTGCTGTCCATGCGCGCCCTGCTCCGCCCCAACGGCGCCCTGGCGGCCGGCTGGAGCGAGGGCTGGAAGTACTCCTGGCCGCGCGACTCCAGCTTCGCCTGCGCCGCGTTCGCGTACACCGGCCACGACGCCGAGGCCTACCGGATCCTGCGCCACAGCGCCGCGACCCAGCGCCCGGACGGCACCTGGCAGGCCCGCACGAGACTCGACGGATCCGGCCCGCCCGACACCAGGCCGTGGCAGCTCGACGCCAACGGCTGGGTCCCCTGGGCCACCTGGCACTGGTACCGCACCGCCCCCCGCCCCACCCGCGCCGCCCACCTGGCCGCCCTCTACCCGATGATCCGCAAGGCCGCCGACCGCACGGCCGCCTCCCTGCGCGCCGACGGCCTGCCCCCGGCCTCCCCCGACTACTGGGAACTGGGGACGGCCACCGCGAACATCGGCACCGCCGCGCCCCTGCTCGCCGGCCTCAACGCCGCCGCCGACCTCGCCCGGCACAGCGACCGCCCCCGCGACGCGGCCCGCTGGACCCGCGCCGCGCGCCGCCTCTCCACCGCCATCTCCCGACACTTCGCCCCCCGGGGCTACCCGCGCACCGCCGAGGGCCACCACGGCCGCGACAGCGCGGTGGCGTTCATGGCGCCCCCCTTCAACACCGCCCCCGCCGACCTGCCCCCGGCCCTGGAGAGCACCTGGCGGGCGCTGCTCCTGCCCAACGGGGGCCTGACCCCCGGGAACGACCCCGCCGCGCCCTGGGGTACGAACGCCTGGACGCCCAGTACGGCGTTCTTCGCGCTCGCCTGGGCCGCGACGGGCCGCGCGCAGAGGGCGGAACCCGTCCTGGACTGGGTCCTGTCCAAGAGGAACCCGCTCGGCGAGCTGCCGGAGAAGGTCGACCAGGAGGGCCGGCCCTCCTCGGTGGCCCCGCTGGCCTGGACGGGGTCGATCACCGTCCTGACCCTCGTGGCACTCGACGGCACCCCCCTGCCCGCCCCACCCCCGCCCTGACACCGGAACACCCTGCCGCCGGTACGCCGTGATGCGGGGTGCCGGCGGGCCGGCGGACGGGGTGTGGGGGAGGGGTCACACGGGTTGTGTGCCCTCACCGGGCGGGGGTGCGGTGCGGACCCGTTCCAGCGCGGCCAGCAGGCGCCGGTGGGCGAGCCGTTCGGCCGCCACCGCCCGCTCCAGGTCCGCGGGGCGCGCATCGCGCGGGGCGGCCCGGGCCGGCTCCGCGGCCGCCCGCCGCACGCCGCGGGCCCGCCGCACCTCCTCGCGGGCCGCCAGGCAGCCCTCGTCGAGGAGCTCGTGGTCCAAGGCCTGGGCGAAGGCCCGCTCCGCCAGGGCGCCGAGCCGCTCCAGGCCCTCGGCGCAGCCGGCGGGCACCCCCGCGCAGCCCTCGTCCAGGGCCCGGGACAGCGACCCCAGGCGCGCGTGGAGCTGCGGGTAGCCGAAGGCCGGCGCGGGGTCGTCGCGGCAGCCGGCGACCGAGGCCGCGAGCAGGGCGGCGCAGGCCGCGGCGCGTATCGCGCCTGCCCGCGCGCCGCGGCGCCCACCCGCCCGGGAGCAAGGGGAGCAAGGGGAGCAAGAGGGGTAAGGGGAGCAAGCGGTCATGGGCACCCCGATCGCCGCCGACCCGCGCGGGCCGGCTCTCGGACGGGCCAGGGGCCGGGCCGTGCCCCGGCGTGGTGCGCGCCATCCTCGCCCGCACCGCTCAGCGCTGCCACCCGGGGGCCGCGCGTCCGGCCTGCGCGAGCGCGGTGGAGGGCACCGCCCGGTGCCACGGGGAGGAGGGCGGGAGGGTGCCCAGCGGCCCGGAACCGCCCGCGGGGGCCGTGGTGATGTGCAGGGCGGCGTCCAGGCCGAGGGTCGCGGCGAGGGCCGTGCCGTCCGGTGCGGCCACCGCGGCCGGTGCGCCCGTGTAGAGCATCCGGGACTCGTGCCAGGCGGCCTCGCCGCCGGAGCGCGCCACGGCGACCGCGCCCGTGCCGGCGCGGCCCGCCAGCAGGGGGCCCGCAGCGCCGACGGCGCCGTAGCCGCCCTGCCCGCCGGCCTCGGTGAGCGGGGAGAACACCGGCGCGTCCCCGCCCGCGGTGGCCAGGGTCGTGACGATGGTGCCGCTGCCGGGCCGGCGGAAGTACAGGCGTACGCCGTCCTCCCGCGCGCTCGCCGAGAGCGGGCCGGTGGTCGCCGGCAGCCCGGTCGCCGAGGGGCCGCGCAGCGGGGCGCCGGGCGCCGCCTGGGTCCAGGCCAGCACGGTCGTGGCCGTGGCCGCGTAGAGGTGGACGCGGCCCGCCGCGTCGGTCGCGGCGACCGGGTCGCCCTGCAGGGCACTGCCGCCCAGCGCCTGCCACCGGCCGAAGGCGCCGCCGGGGACCGCCTGCGCGCGGGCGCGCAGGGTGCGCCCGGAATCACGTACGTACACCGTCATCCGGCCCGCCCGGTCCACGGCGACCGACGGCCCACTGATCGCCGAAGTGCCGGATATGTCCCCTGTGTCGGGGGTGTCCAGGGGCTGCCACGGGCCGAACGCGCCGTCGGGCGCGGCCTGGACGGCGTACACGAGGTGGCGCCCGTACTCCGTCGGCGCGGCGCCCAGGGTGGTGCGGGTGGCGAACACCGCGATCCTGCCGTCGGGCAGGCGGGCGGCCGTCGCGCCCGGGTCGAGTCCGCCCCCGGGCAGCAGGCGGGGCCCCTGCCAGGCGGCGCGGGGTCCGCCGCGCGACCAGTACGCCATCCGCCCGTCCAGGACGGCGAAGGCCCACAGCCGGCCCGCGACGCCCTCGGCCATCCAGGAGGTGCCCTCGCCGCGGCTGTAGCGGATGGTCCGGCTCCAGCCGGCGCCCGCGGGCCGGGTCGCGGTCTTGCGGTCGCCGCAGCCGGCGGGGCTGCCGCACCAGTCCTGGTGGTCGCTCCAGGCGTAGGTCTTGAGGTAGCCGAGCTTCTCCTCGGCCGCCCGCGCGTCGAGCACGGGCGGCAGGGAGCTGTTGGGGTAGCTCACGTAGTTCTGGACCGAGAAGTGCGGCCGGTCCGCGGACCGCGCGTAGCGCTCGGCCGCCGCCTGCACGAAGCGGGCCCCGTAGATGTGGTCCTGGTGGTCCAGGAACGCCTTGCCGTCCCGCGTCCGGCCGGGAGTGGGGTCCTGGGTGCGTATCGCGGTCGGCCGGTACCGGGCGAAGACCTCCGCGATGGCCTGCACCGCCTGCTCCCTGGTGTACGAGAACCAGGAGGCGACCGGCGTCCGGGAGGCCAGCTGGGCGCCCAGGGCCTCGACCCTGCCGTCCCACAGCCCGCGCAGGCTGTCCGGGTTGTCGCCGGAGATGCTGCGGGCCTCGCGCAACTGCATCCACACCAGGTTGACCTCGGGCCGGGCGACCAGGACGTCCACCTCGGCGCTCCCGCCGCCGACCGTGGGCACCGACCCGCGCTTCCAGGCGCTGGCCCGGTCCCCGGTGGCCATCTGCGCGTAGGCGGCCCGTATGCCGTTCTGCCGGGCCTCGGCGTAGGCCCCGTGGTCGGCGGGCCCCACCGGGTCCGTCAGGTGCGGGCTGTGGGCCTCGTTGCGGCCGTCGGACTCGCCGGAGGTCAGGTAGACGGTGGCGACCCGGGCGCCGCCGGCTATGGAGCGGCTCAGGTCGGGGTTCATGAAGAACAGGTCGTCGTCGGGGTGCGCCACGACCTGCACCACCGTGCCCTCGGTCACACTCGCACGCACGGCCGCTTCGGCCGCGGCCGGCTCCGGCGCGCCCCGCCCCCCGTGGGCCCAGGCCGTCACCCCGCCGGCGCCGACGGCGAGCGCGGCGAACAGGGCCGCGAGGCGGGTGCGGCTGGCCAGGTACATCTGCAACGCCTTGAGGGTCGAATCCGGTGCGGAATCCCGCGAGGAGGTGGGCCGGTGTCCCGATGGCTCCACCACTTCCGGAGACGGCCGGCCCCGAGTATGCCCCGCCCGTTCGCGACTGACACACCCTCAAGAGGCATATGACCGTTAATCAGGTTCAATGCGCCATATAGTCGACTTGTTCCTTTTCGTACGTCTTGGGGGTCGGCCCGTGTCGGCCCATGGGGCCCGTGGCGGCCCCGGCCGCCGGCCGCGACGGCCCGCGGCGCTCAGGACGCGCCGGCGGGCCCGGGCGGGGTGGGCAGCGGCGTCCCGCCCAGCTGCTGCAGGGCCAGCACCACCAGGGCGTCGGTCCAGCCCAGCGGGACGACCGCCGCGGGCCGGCCCTGCGCGTCGACGGTCTCCGGAAGCTCACCGAGCGGATTGCGCTTGGCCAGGACCCAGTCCACCACCGCCGCCGCCTTCTCCCGCTCACCCGTACCGGCCCAGGCCAGCGCGAAGAAGGACGTACTGGCCGTCCAGGTGATGTCCCCCCACCGCGTGCCGGGATCATCACCCGGCACCAGCCCGCCGTTGGGCCGCAGCAGCGCCGCGTAGGTGTCCTCCAGAGCCCGGCCCAGCCCGGCGGGAGCGGTGTTGAACGGGGGAGCCATGAACGCCACCGCGCTGTCACGGCCGTGCAGCCCGTCGGCCGTGCGCGGATAGCCGCCCGGCGCGAAATGCGCGGCGATACCCGCCGACAACCGCCGGGCACCCGCCGCCCACCGCGCCGCGTCCTCACCGCGCCCCAGCTCACCGGCCAGATCGGCCGCGGCGTTCAACCCGGCCAGCAAAGGCGCCGCCGTACCGATGTTCACCGTGGAGGTGGGCAGCTCCCAGTAGTCGGGGGAGGCCGGCGGCAGCCCGCGCGCGTCCAGCGACCCGGCGGCGTGATCGGCCGCCCGGGCCACCATCGGGTACAGCGCCCGCAGCCGCTCCCCGCGGTCTGGGCGCCCGGCCGCCGCCCGGTACCACTGCCACACCCCCCACGGAACCCACCCGTTCGCATCCAGCTGCCAGGTCCGGGCATCGGGCGGACCGGAGCCGTCCAGACGGCTGCGGGCCTCCCACGTACCGTCCCCGCGCTGCGTCGCCGCGTCGAACCGCAGGATCCGGTACGCCTCCTCGTCGTACCCGCTGTGCGCGAACGCGGCCGCGGCGAACGCCCCGTCACGCGGCCAGGAGAAGTCCCAGAACGGATACCAGGCCGCGGCGAACGCCCCGTTCGGCTGCAGCAGCGCCCGCATCGACAGCAAAGCCCGCTCGGCCCCCTCCCGGCGCGCCCCCCGCGCCGCCCCCGGCACCCGCCCCGCCGCCAGCCACCGCCGGGCCGCCTCGACCTGCGCCGCCGCCCCCGGATCACCGGCCTCCACGACCACCGACCTCGCACCGCCCGCCGGCAGGTACCGCCACCGCCCCGACGGCAGCCGCAGCACGTTGCTGCCCGGCACGTAGGAGGCACTCGCCGCGGTGATCGGATCCACCGCCTCCGTCACCGTCCCGTTGGACAGCAGCCCCCCGCTCTTGCCGAACACCCGCTCCGAAGCCGTGTAGCAGGCCTCCAACTCCCCGCACCGCTCCTGCGCCGAGGGATTGACCACGAACGCGAGCCGCGCCCGCGCCTCGGCGTGCCAGCCGCCCCAGTACGCCGCGTCGTAGTTCCAGCTCACCGCGCCGCCCGCCACCGCCTCGCGGGTACCGTGCCAGGCGAACGCCCCGTCGGTACCCGTGGCCTGCGCGAACAGGTAGTAGGTGGCCCCCGGCGCCAGATCCGCCTCCACCGGCACCTCCAGCCACCCCGCACCGGCGCCCCCGATCCGCGCCAGGTCCACCGCGCCCGACGCCACCACCGAGCCCGCGTCCCCCAGCACACGGCGCACCTGCACACTCACCCGGCCGCCCGTCGCACCGCCGCTCACGTACAGGCCGACCCGCGCGAGCCGCCCCTGCGGCACACTGAACTCCTGGGCCGCGGCGTTGTTCTCCGCCCTGAGACCGAACAGCGCCGCCTCGTGCCGCAACTGCACCCGCCCGACCCCCTCACCCCCCTCCCCGGGACGCGCGGCGCCCGTACCGGGCAGGGCCGCCGCCACCACGGCCATCGCGAGCACAGCGCACCGTGTGAGCAACGGCGTTCTCCCTTGAACCTCTGCACCTTCTCAGCACCGGACCGCGCCCGGACCGAGGACCCGACCACCGGCGGGGCCGGCCCGGCCGCCGGGACAGCCCTGCCCCGCCGAGGCCGCCGGGTACCGCGGCGGAGGGCCGATCAACTCCAAAGAGGAACAAGGGCGCAGGCACGGGAGCCCGCCCGGCGCGGGGTCACAGACCCAGGGAGATGGCCAGCCGGGTCAGCTCGGCGGTGCTGTGCACGTCCAGCTTGGCCCGGATACGGCGCAGGTAGGCGTCGACGGTGTGCTTGGACAGTCCCATGTTCCGCGCCGTCTGCAGGTAGGTGCGGCCGGCGGCGATGTGCCGCAGGGCCTCCTGCTCACGCGGGGCCAGAGCGGCCGCGGGGGCTTCGACGTGCGGCGTGGCGAGTGTGAGGCTCATGGGATTTCCTCCGCCGGATCGGCTCGGTCATCGCTGCTCACGTCGTCGGAAGCAGAGGAGCATGTACTGAATGTCCCGTTTGGTCTGTATAAAAAGACTGGCCTCGGGACGTCATGGCCAGGTCCGGCGACTGTCACAGCCGTGTGACAGGACCCACCCCCCCACGCGTGGGACGACACCCCCGGGGGAAAGGACCCCACCCCACCGGACACACCACCCCCGCCCCCGCCCCGCCGCACCGCGGCCGCACCCCACACCCGCCCCGCCCGGACTCGCCCCCCGCCCCGGCCCCCGGGCCGTACCGCGCCGCCGCGTCCGTCCCTGCCCCCGGCCCGCGCGCCGCCGCGCCCCCGCCCCCGGCCCGCACCGCGCCGCCGCGTCCGTGCCTGACGAGCCCCGGCCCACGCCGCGCCGCCCCCCCCGCACCTGAGACCCCCGCCCCCGCGCCCGCCCCCGCCGCGCCCCGAACGCGCGCCGCGCCGCTGACGGTTCTTCAAGAATCCGCCCGCGGCGGCGTTTACGCGTACGCGCGAGGGTCACACGCGTGGACAGCGGGGTTCCGGGACCGAGGACCGGACGGGACTCCGCCGAGGCCCCCGCACCGCGCCCCCGGGCGTGACGCGGGGTCCCGCCGGCACCACGCGACTGCCGTCCGGGATCCGCACGGCACCCGGGCGCCCGCGCCCGCGGCCTCTTCCCCCGGCCGCCGGGCGCGGCGACCCGGCACACCCCCGGCGGCGACGCTCGGACCGCCGCCCCCGGGCAGCGGACCCGACGGCAGCCGCCGGCGCGCGCCACCGGCGGCGTCACCGGTGGTCGGCGGCGACGACGCCCCCGCTTGATAGGCAAGTGAACGCTTGCCTATGCTGGGGTCGTGGCCGACGACCTCTTCAAAGCCCTGGCCGACCCCACCCGCCGCACCATCCTCGACGAGCTGGCGCAGCGGTCCGGGCAGACACTGTTCGAGATCTGCTCGCGCCTGAGCATGAGGCACCGCCTCGCCCTCTCCCGCCAGGCGGTCTCCCAGCACCTCGCCGTACTGGAGAGCGCCGGGTTGGTGGAGACCCGGCGCGAGGGCCGCTACAAGTTCCACGACCTGAACACCGCCCCGCTGCGGCAGATCGCCGAGCGCTGGCCCGTACCCGACACCCCCCCGCACCCCCGCACCGCAGGAGAGCACCCCATGAGGATCCACCTGACCAGCGTCTTCGTCGACGACCAGGCCGAGGCCCTGCGCTTCTACACCGAGATCCTCGGCTTCGTGAAGAAGTACGACGTCCCGCTGGGGGAGAAGGACCGCTGGCTGACCGTCGTCTCGCCGGAAGATCCCCGCGGCACCGAACTCCTCCTGGAGCCCGCCGCCCACCCGGCCGCCAAGACCTACCGCGACGCGCTCGTCGAGGACGGCATCCCCCTCGCCCAGTTCGCCGTCCAGGACGTGCGGGCGGAGTACGAGCGCCTGCGCGCCCTCGGGGTCCGCTTCGTCCAGGAGCCCCTGGAGATGGGCGCCGTCACCACCGCCGTCCTCGACGACACCTGCGGCAACCTGATCCAGATCGCCACCCAGCCCCAGTAGCCGCCCGCCCCCCGCCCCCGTGCCCGCGCCCGCCTGCCCCCCCCCGGCCGGCGGGTGTCACAGGCAGGCGAGGAGGTCCTCCAGCGGGGCGGGCGCCCGGTCAGGGCCGAGGGCTTCGGCCAGGAGGCGGCCGTAGCGGATCTTGCGGCCCTTCCTCGTGCCGAGGAAGCGCCGCAGCATCTGCTCGCGGGTGCGGCCGCGCTGGGCGGGCTGGCGCGTGAAGGTGCGCCAGGCGCGCAGCTCGTCCTCGGCCTCGATGACCCCCTCCACGCGCGCCGGGCCCAGCGTGCGGATGAGCTCCTCCTCCAGGTCCGCCGCGCAGACGAACACCCGCCGCCCCGGGGCCCGCCCCGGGGCCAGGCCCCGGACGAAGAAGGGCTCCTCGCGCTCGTCGCACAGGCCGACCAGGCGCAGGCCCAGCCCCGAGGGCCCCAGGAGCCCCGCGTAGCGGCCGACGTTCATCGCCCCGCCCATCGCCACCACGCACACCCCCTCGGCCGCCAGGTCACGGCCCCGCGCCCCGGCCAGCGCCTCGACGGCCGCGAGGTCGCTCAGCCCCTCCAGCAGGACCGCCGTACGCACCCCCAGGCGCCGCGCCAGCTCCCCGGCCGCCCCGCCGGGCCCGCCGCCCGCCCAGCCGTCGACCTCGTCCCTGAATACGCGCATGTCGACCATGCGGAGAGTCTGCTGTGCCCGCCCGCGCCGGCGCACCCCGATATCCGCCCCCGGGCACGGCCCGCGGAAGGCGGCCCCCCACCCCATCCAATTCCTTCGATTCCTGGGCAAATCAGACATCGAGCCCTTTCCCTCAAAGGGGTACGGACGGCTGCGGAGGGTGACATTCGGGGGTCCCGGCGGTGACCCGCCCCACAGGACCCAGGTCACATACGACTCTCGCTAGTAGCCCCTGAACGTCCTTTTCGTGCCCGTTTGTGGGGGTGGTGACCTGCGGGAACGCCGGTCGGGGCGGTGGGGGGCCGTTGCGCCCCGGCTGCGAGGCGCCCTAGTACGTGGGCTCGTTGCCAGGGGGTCGGGGCGTCTGTAGAACTGGATGAGTCGCCG